>CAWUIS010000001.1:0-51974 GCA_963922625.1 uncultured Candidatus Melainabacteria bacterium
GTACACTAACTAAACTCTGCTAGGCAACAAGTGCGCTCAATTTGGCTATTGCTTTATTGAGGTCATTATTAACTATAGAAGATATCTCTTGTAGGTTGTTAGTTACCAGTTGAGAACAAAATTCAATATTAGTAAGAGCGTTTGGAACAGAGCTAGAGTCAGTGGCAGAACCAACTTCTAAAAGCTCTGATTTTATGTAGTCTTGTCGGCTTTCCATATCCAAGATAATCCCAAAACATGGTGCGCTTTTAAAATTTTATGCACAATACGCGTAATTAATGTCAATTCACACAGTAAAGTTAAAAATACAGAAATCATAAAGGATTCCCTGGTCCAAGCGGGATAATCGATAGGCGTGATACCATTTATCCCCCTAACCTGAAACAGCGGAGAAATAAGCAATGGCAAGTAAGAAAAAAGATAAGGTTCCTGTTACTCTAGAATGCACTGAGGCCCGTGAGCTTGGAGCAACGCCATCTCGCTACTCTACTCATAAAAACAAGAAAAAACATCCAGATAAACTTGAGATGAAAAAATACAATCGTTATTTGAAAAAACATACTGTTCACAAAGAAATCAAATAGTCCTTGTTCAGCCCCTTTTTACTTGAGGATTTTTATAATAAATTTGAAGCAGATTACTCTTGTAGTCTGGGCTCTGCTTGCACCGATGCTATGTCATTGACTGAGCTTTGCTTTCTTCTTGAAAACAAACAAGAAGATCTTCACAAAGAGCTCTACCAAAGCCCATTAGATTATTCGATACAACTGGGCGATGAGGCATTAAGAACAAAACTTGCTCAGCGTTATCAAACAAAAACAGAAAATTTTATAGTCACAAGCGGCGCTTCAGAAGCTATTTTGCTTTGTTTTTTATCCATCTTCAAAAAAGGTGACGAGATCATTGTTCAAAAACCTATTTACCAGTCTTTATTCCAGATTGCAGAAGATTTGGGTGTGAAAATTCATAATTGGGACTCACAGCTTGAAAATTTAGAGCAGCTAATTAAAAACCACCCACAAATAAAAGCTCTGGTAATTAACAACCCCAATAATCCAACCGGCCTTGGTTTTGAAGCCTCTGAACTAAGCTCTATCAGTGAAATTATTGGTCCGAGATTATTGATTTGTGATGAGGTCTTCCAAGCCATTTCAAGCTTACCTAGCTGCTTTGAACAGCATGAAAATAGCATTATTATTGCTGATTTGAGCAAATGCCACTCAATGCCAGGCTTACGTATTGGTTGGATACTGTGCCGGGATAAAGACTTGATAGCAAAATTCTCAAGTCAAAAAAACTATCTCTCCTTGCGCAACGCCACTAACTCAGAAATTATCGCCAAATACACACTTGATGTTGAGGAAAAAATCATTGCAAGAAATAAAAAAACTATAAGTACTAATCTAGATTTCCTATTTTCTTATAATAAAAAAAGTTTGTTTTTTGATCTAGAAATTGACCGGCTTAAAATTCAAGGGCTCTCTATTTTTCCTAAATTAAAGCAATATCCGCAAAGACAAGACGTACTTTTTGTTGATGGCAAGCACTTTGGTTTAGAGTTTGAAAACTATATGAGAATTGGTTTTGGTATGAAAAACTTTAGCCGGGTGCTAGAATGCTCTCTTAATGGAATCAACAATGACCCAAACGAATAAAGGCTACCAAAGCCACTTATACGGTGATAATCACAATATTTTAGAAGATAGTTTTTTAACTACCCAATTAGCGCAGCTATCTATTGAAAAAACTAAACAGCCTGATATCAACAGGCTCATCTCAAGTCTGTTTACACATCTAATCAAAGAAGTGATTAATCAAGAATTCCCCACAAAGCAAGATACCGTGATGACACGCATGGGATCAATGGGTGATCAACGCGGCTACTGGACCGGTAAACTACTAGATAAAGAAACCAAAGTAGTTCTTGTTGATTTAGCAAGAGCAGGGACTTTGCCTTGTGAGGTCTGCTTTCAAACTTTTAATACCATTCTCAATCCCGATCTGGTGCGCCAAGATCATATTTTTATCGCGCGCGAAAGCGATGCTAGTGGTAAAGTGACAGGCGTCAATTGGTCAGGTTCAAAAATCGGCGGTGATATTGACAATGCCATTGTTGTCATCCCTGACCCTATGGGTGCAACGGGCACTTCTATATCAGAAGTAATTAATTACTACAAAGAAAATGTCCAAGGTAAGGTAAAAAAATTCATCACATTAAATTTAATTCAAACACCTAATTTTATTTTACGTATGCAAAAAGACCATCCAGAGGCTATCACCTATGGTCTTAGACTTGACCGAGCAGCCAGCTCAGAAAAAGCCCTTGAAGCCACGCCTGGCACTTTTCCTCAAGAAGAAAGCGGACTTAACGACCAGGATTATATTATTCCTGGTGCTGGTGGGCTTGGTGAATTGATGAATAATTCTTTTTGTTAAAAGCCTTTGAAATCTTCAATGAATCCTTAGAGACACGCCCATACAAAAAATCAAGCAAACATTTGCTAAGGTTTCAAGATATTCCGCCAAAAAGTTCTATCGACCATATATAGGTTAACTTTACATATAGTCGAACCAAATGTAAACTTCACTTTCATTTAGTCAGACTGTTTGATGTTATTTCAAGTTTGCAAGTTTTTCAATGTCATGAAATCTTCTATGATGCACCTCCTGCGCAAAAGTATTTTTATACTGAGGAGAAATACCAGACTCTTTAAAGGCAGTATTTAGTCTCATAACTTTCTCTTTTGTTTCCTCCCCGCAACTACCAAAAGGCATCCAGTTTACTCCATGGGCGAATTCAAACACTTACATTTATATGATATAATTTATATATGCCTAAAACCAAATCACCTCCATGGTTTTGTACTGAATGTGGTTATGAATCAACCGGCTATATAGGCAAATGCCCAAGCTGTGGCAGCTGGGATAGTTTCAAAGAAGCAAAATTTGCTACAAGCAAAAAAACCCAAAACAAATCAAGCAAGCAAACCTTCCAAATTGCTGAATTACCTCAACTACAAAACTTACAAAACATCCCAGAACAATCCACTGCAAGATTTTTAAGTGGCTCGCAAGAACTCGACCGGGTTTTAGGCGGAGGCATTGTAATGGGTTCATTGACTTTACTAGGAGGGGAGCCTGGTATCGGCAAATCAACACTGCTGCTTCAAGTAGCTAATCATTGTGCCCGGCAGAATACTGACAAAAGCAAATCAAAAGTGCTTTACATCAGTGCCGAAGAGAGCTCTAGCCAGCTCAAGCTGCGTGCTTGCCGCATGCATATAGAATCAGAAATTTTGGTTTTATCAGATGCTTGTTTAAGCAATATCATTGCTTATATTGAGTCTGAAGAACCGCAGCTAGTAATCATTGATAGTATCCAAGCAACTTTTAGTGACAATGTCGATTCCCTCCCTGGTTCACCCAGCCAAATTCGTGACTGCGCTAGTAATCTCATGCGTGTTGCAAAAAGTCTCAACATCCCTATTGTTATTGTTGGGCACATCAACAAAGATGGCGATATTGCAGGACCTAAAATCCTTGAGCATATGGTTGATACTGTGATTCAGTTTGAAGGCTCTAAAGACTCTAATATTAGATTTTTACGCTCCATTAAAAACCGCTTTGGTAGTACCGATGAAATCGGGGTGTTTAGCATGCAAGAACAGGGTCTTAAAGACTTGAGTAATCCTTCTGAGATTTTTCTTGAAGAGCAATCAGAAAACGCCGTGGTTTTTCCTGCTAAAGAAGGAAAACGCATTATTCTTACAGAAATCCAAGCGCTTGTAGTTGCCACAAATTACCCCAACCCAAGACGTGTTGCTAATGGCATAGAAACTTCTAGAATGCACCAGATCATTGCCATCTTAGAAAAAAACAGCAAACTAAAACTCTCTGCTGCTGATGTTTATATCAATGTTGCTGGTGGGCTCGAGCTAAAAGAACCAGCTTGCGACCTTGCCATAGCAGTAGCGATTTATAAAAGTGCAACTGGCAAACAAGAAAGCGGTACTTTGTGTATCGGTGAACTTGGACTCAACGGCGAACTTCGCTCTGTGACAGGGCTTGAAGCACGCATCAAAGAAGCTATAAAGCTTGGATTTAAAAACCTTATTGTACCCAAGCGAAATTTTGAAAAACTCAGCTTTGATATAGGCAAACATAAGGTTAACTTGCAAGCCGCTAAGCATATTAATGGCATCTTATAAGGGAAGTGAGGCAAATAAATCGTATTCATCGCAATCATCGATATTTACATCTATAAATGACCCAATGGCTGGAGTAATAGCATCTTTTTCTAAGTCAACGAAAACCTGGCCATCAATTTCAGGGGCGTCTCTAAAACTACGGCAACTAAGCTGCAAGCCTTCTTCATGCTCGGTTATAGATTCAACTAAAACTTGCATTTTTTTATCAAGCCAATCTTGATTTTTTTCAAGTGAGATTTGCTGCTGTAATTGCATCAACGCGTCTCTTCTTTCTTGCTTTAGTTCTTCTGGCAACTGTTCATCAAAATCATGTGCTGGAGTTCCATGCTCCTGTGAATAAGTAAAAACTCCAACTCTATCAAAACGAGTCTCCTCAATAAAGTCATAAAGCTCTTGAAAATCTTTTTCTGTCTCTCCTGGAAAGCCAGTGATAAAAGTAGTTCTGATACAAGCACCAGGTAAATTTGTTTTAATCAGCTCGACAGTGTCTCGGACACTTGGAGGTCTTCGCATAGATTTCAAAACCTTTTGAGAAGCGTGCTGCAAAGGAATATCGACATAGTTGAGTATATTGTCTTTTACTGCCATCACTTGAAGCATCTCAGCTTCCATCTCCGTTGGATAAGCGTACATCAAACGAATCCACTTAGCACCACTATCATCAGCAACCGCTTTTAAAAGATCTGCAAGAGCACGTCGTTTATAAACATCAGTACCATAAGCTGTACTATCCTGTGAAACTAACACCAACTCCTGCGAGCCTCTTTCTACAAGAAGCTTAGCCTCTGCTACAACATCTTCTATAGTGCGTGATTTCATATCACCACGCAAATGAGGAATAATACAAAATGCACACCTATGATCACAACCCTCAGCAATTTTCAAATAGCTAAAAGGTTCAATATGAGTACGAGCGCGAGGTACACTAGTGTCAGCGACAGCCATTGGCACCTCATCAACTTTGATGATTTTAGAATCAATACCAGAATTTAAATTCTCAGTAACCTGACGTACTACCGGTAAAACATCCTTGATATTACCAGTACCAATCACAGCCTGGGCTTCAGGTAGTTCATCAAAAAGATCTCCTTTAAATCTTTGTGCCATGCAACCAGCAACTATAAGATTTTTTCCAGAGTCAGCAAGCTCAGCTAAGGTATCGATACTCTCATTGGTACTACCCTCTATAAAAGTACAGGTGTTGACCAATGACAAGTCAGCTTTTTCATGGTCTGCAGTTATTGGATAGCCTGCAGCATGTAAAATACCAATCATATTTTCGGTATCAACTAAATTTTTTGCACAGCCTAGAGTTGACACACCTATAGTAGGAAGCTTTTTTTGCATAGTAGAAATACATATTCTAGCAAAACCTAGGTTTTGCCGATTAAAACTATCCCCCCAGTACCATGAAAATCTAACGCTAGATATTAGATTTTCATGGTATGAAATCTATATGATCAAAAGAAGGCTCGAAAAAACCATTAAAGAGCTACTTAAACTATTTCCAGCCGTTGCTCTAATTGGTGCAAGACAAGTCGGTAAGTCAACCTTAATGAAAACCGTGCTTCCAGAAGCAAAGTTCTTTGACTTAGAAAAGGAAAAGGACTTTAACTATATTAATAACGAGCCTCTATTATTTCTGGATGATACTACAAAACCAATTGCCATTGACGAAGCTCAGCTTTGTCCGCAACTTTTTCCTGCCCTAAGAGTTGCTATTGACAAAGAGAGAAATAAAAAAGGGCAATTTTTAATCTCTGGATCTAGCTCGCAAGACTTGCAAAACAACATCACAGAATCTTTAGCAGGAAGAATAGCTATCATTGAGATACCTTGTCTAACTTGGGATGAGGCATTAGGAAGACAACAATCTCTATTCTATTCAAAACTTGACCGGGTAGAAGAATTTTTCAAACTCAAGGCACTATACAGCAGAGAAGAAATTTATGATCTATGCTTACACGGACTATTCCCAGAGCCCTTTATCAATAAATCAAACAAAATTTTTTACCAACAATGGCAGGAAAACTACTTTAAAGCTTATATAGAAAGAGATATCAGAGCTTTATTTCCACAATTACAAATTGAATCCTATCGCAAATTGATTCGCATGCTTGCAACTACATCAGGTGAGGTTTTGAAAATATCTAATTTTGCTCGCTCACTAGATATTAGCGAACCAACGGTAAAACGATACCTTGATATAGCAGAAGGTACTTTTGTTTGGTCTCGCATCAAACCTTATAGTAAAAATATCAAAAAAAGGTTAGTCAAAACTGCCAAAGCCTATATCAAAGACAATAACCTTATTAACTACATGCTTAACATTAATGATATTGATACATTGCAAACACACCCTCAATATGGTCTGATTTGGCAAAGCTTTGTCATTGAACAAATCAAAAAAAACCTGAACTCAAACTTACAAAGACACTATTTATATTTTTACCGTACACATAATGGCTCAGAAATAGATCTAGTTTTAGAAACAGAATCACAATTAATTCCTATTGAAATTAAAGCCGGACAAGTTGTTAAAAAACATCAAATTAAAGCATTGGAGAATTTTATTGAAGAGCACAATTGTAGTTATGGTCTAGTAATTAATAATGCCGATGAAGTTTTAAGACTAAGTCCTAAAATCTATCAAGTACCCGCTATCTTTTTGTGATAAAAACCAGGACAATGCCTTGTTCTTGAACTTTCTCAACACAAGCTAACTAAAAGGCAAAATAGACTCAACGCATTTTAAGTTTTCTTGTGGTAAATAAGCCCACAAAGAGCCTTCTTCCCAGATTGGTTCAATAGCAGCGTCCATTTTATAAACTAACAAACTCTTGATCAGTTCCATCGAGCGGTGATTAGCGATACCACGAGGGTCATTACTAAGTTTTGTCTTTAATCTCATGGCATTTTTCTTAGAATTACAGTAGGCCGGACCAGGTTGAGCTCCTGCACTACGGCACAAAATCGCTACATTGCCATCGTCTCTAAGACAACCCAATACAAAAACCGTGTTTTTACTAGTACCTAAATCCATATAAACTTTGGGACAATCAACTATATTCTAGCAAAGATTGGCTTTTAGCCCTCTAGTAATAGCTGCCTGAATTAAACCATGAAACAGAGGGTGTGGCTTTCCTGGTCTCGATAAAAACTCAGGATGGAATTGACATGCGATAAAAAACGGATGATCCTTTAATTCAATCATCTCAACCAATAAATCATCTGGTGAAGTGCCTGATATGAGCATGCCGTTGTTTTCAAAATCTTCTCTGTATTTATTATTGAACTCATACCTGTGTCTGTGGCGCTCTTTGATTAGACTCTCTGATTCATCAAAATTACAATAGTCTTTGTAGAAGGACTGTGCTTTACTAGCTGGTCTTAACTTACAAGGATACGAACCTAAGCGCATCGAAGCACCTTTATCGGTAATCTCTTTTTGTTCTTCCATTAGGTGAATCACTGGATTGCTTGTATTTTCGTCAAATTCAATACTGTTAGCATCCATTAAATTCAATACATTACGGGCAAATTCAATTGACAAACACTGTAAACCCAGACAAAGTCCAAGAAGCGGCATTTGATTTTCTCTGGCCCATCTAATGGCAAGAAGCTTTCCTTCTATGCCTCTATCACCAAAGCCACCTGGAATTACTATGGCATCCAAAGCCTTGAGCTTAGATTCAGCATCGCTCAAATCACTAATATCGTCAGAGAGTATCATCTCCAGATGCAGAGCGTGTCCTTGAGCAATACAAGCGTGTTTGAGAGACTCGATGACCGAGATATAAGCATCAGAAAGATTTACATACTTACCAACAAGGCCTATTTTCAACTCACCATTCTCTGGCTCAATAATTTTTTTGACTAATGTTTGCCAATCAGCAAGATCTGGCATTTGGTTTTCTAGTTGTAATTTCTCCAGAACACGGGATGCTAGTTCTTCGTCTTGCATTACCAAAGGCACTTCGTAGATTGACTTACAGTCCTTTGCCTCGATGATATTTTTCACTGGTAAGTCTGTAAACAAGCTCAGTTTTTCTCTAAGACGTTGAGGTACGGTTTTATCAGAACGCAAAACCAGAACATCAGGTTGAATACCTTTAGATCTCAATAGCTCAACGCTATGCTGAGTAGGCTTGGTTTTCAGTTCGTCAGCAGCCTGCAAATGCGGCACTAAAGTCACGTGGATATAAGCTGTATCATCACGATCAACATCATTTTTAAACTGTCTTATAGCCTCAATAAAAATAGAACTTTCGATATCACCAACAGTACCGCCAACCTCAACAATTAAAATATCTGACTCTGTCTCGCTTGCAGCAAGTTTGATTTTGTTTTTGATCTCATTGGTAACATGCGGCACCATCTGTACTGTCGCACCTAGATACTCTCCCTTGCGCTCCTTGGTGATGACATCACGGTAAATCATGCCAGAAGTAACACTGTTAGATCTTTTCAGATCCGTATCAATAAATCTTTCGTAGTGACCAAGGTCCAAATCAGTCTCAGCACCATCATCTGTAACAAAAACTTCACCGTGCTGGTAAGGGTTCATAGTGCCCGGGTCAACATTTAGATAAGGGTCCAATTTTTGTATTGAAACCTTATAACCACGCTTTCTTAGAAGGTAACCTAGAGACGCCGATAAAATACCTTTGCCAAGACTACTGACCACACCACCTGTAACAAAAATGTACTTAGCCATATATAAACCAAATAATATTAACCCATTTTTGGCACTTTAATAGCGCTATCTTCTCTATCAGGAGCATTAGCTAGCATGGCATCAGGACTAGATTCAAGAACTTGGTCTGGTCTATAGTCCTTGGTATGCTTGATAGCGGCTACCATTGGTTCAATATCCTTGGTATCTAGCTCTTGTAATTGCTCTACATAATTCAAAATCTGATTTAAATCTTTAGCATAGCTATTGATCTCGTCCTCGGTTAAAGACAGATTGGCAAGCTTGGCTATTTTGATAACTTCTTCTTTGTTTAGAGTCATAGAGAAATATTAACAGCTAAGCAACAACCCTTGCTTCAAGAGCCTTAGAAAGTGTGACTTCATCGGTATAATCCAAATCAGCACCCACCGGTAGACCATGGGCAAGCCTTGTAATTTTAAGCTCTAGATTATTCTGGTCTATGAGGCGCTTAATATAAAGCATAGTGGCTTCTCCTTCTGTACTCAGGCCAATAGCAAGAATCAATTCCTCGATTTCTTGTGTCTTAAGACGCTCTATCAACTCATAAAGATTTAAATCATCTGCACAAATACCATCAAGTGGAGAAATCACCCCACCCAAAACATGGTAGAGCCCTTTATAATCATGAGTTCTTTCAAGAGCAATTAAATCTTTTACAGACTCGACTACACAAATTTGTTTATTCTGGCGCAGTGGGTTCTGACAAATTTCACATATGGGTTGAGAGCTCAGATTAAAACAGTTAGAGCAATATTTTATATTGTGTTTGGCACTTTTAACAATGGAAGCAAATTTTTCAACTTGCTCGTTTGATTTTTTCAAAAGCGCAAAAGCCATACGCTGAGCAGATTTAGGTCCAATACTAGGAAACTTTCGAAACTCCTCGATTAAATCACTCAGCTCTTTGGTATAACCAACATCATGCATTACTGACAAACTGCGCATTCTTCGTAATCATTGCCTTGAGATCTAACTTGCCGACGAACAGAAGTGCTATCTATTGAATCAGCCTCAATCACTGACTCTGATCTTAAGTAATAAAGAGACTTAACTCCCGCTTCATGAGCTTTAATATGCAGCTCGTTTAAAAACTTACCACTAATCGGAGAGCGCAAAAACAAATTGAGAGATTGAGCTTGGCAAATATACTGCTGTCTATCACCAGCTTGTTGTACTAACTCCATCATATTCAGCTCGTAAGCTGTTTTGAAAACTTGCTTCTCCTCATCAGAAAGAAAATCTAAATGCTGCACGCTTCCTTTATATTCAATAATGCTTCTCCAGGTTTCAGAGCTATTCTGTCCTTTTTCATCGAGAACTTTCTCTAAGTAAGGATTTTTAACCAAGAAACTACCACTCAAAGTTTTTTGTAAGTAGGCATTACCAGCAATCGGTTCAACACAAGGAGTAGCACCACCGCAAATAACAGAAATATTTGCAGTTGGCGCAATAGCCATTACATAACTATTACGACGAGTTCCACCATCCAAGCAAGGACCGCGCTCAACACCTAACTGCTCGCTTGCTTTGATAGCGTTTTCATGGATTGCTTTGAACATGATTTTGTTTTGTGCGCGTGCTGCAACACTCTCAAAAGGTATACCTTCTTTCATCAAATATCCGTGATAGCCCATTGCACCAAGCCCAATAGAACGCTCTTGTCGAGCTGAATAAATAGCACGCTTATAATCACGCGAATCAACGGTCTGAACAAAATTATCAAGAATATTGTCTAAAGCTTTAACAGCAGTGTAAACAACAAACTCTTTTTCTTCTTGCCAGTCATTCCATCTTTCAAGATTTAAAGAACCCAAACAACAAACAGCTGTTCTCTCTCTATTAGTAGGCAAAGTGATTTCAGAACACAAATTACTTTGGCTGACATTCAAACCTTTTTCTCTATGGTGCTCAGGCACAGCTTTATTAACAGTGTCTATAAAAAGGATATAAGGCTCACCTGTCTCAACTCGATTTTTCAGTACCTTTTTCCAAAGATCAAAAGCATCTATAGTCTTTAATGGTTTAGCAGTATGCGGGCAGCGTAAATCAAACTTGGTTCTGGCTTTGACAGCACGCATAAACTCATCGGTGACGGTAACACCATGATGCAAATTTAAACAACGACGATTATCATCACCACCAGTAGGACGGCGAATCTCAGTAAACTCCTCAATATCAGGATGATCAATGCGCATATAAGCTGCTGCTGCTCCACGTCTGGTATTTCCCTGAGAGACAGCAAGAGTAGCCGAGTCCATAACTTTCAAAAATGGAATAGTACCCGATGAAGTGCCTCCGGTTGAAAGTTTTGAATTGTGCCCTCTAACAGACGACCAATCAGTACCAATACCACCGCCACCTTTAGCGAGAAAAGCGTTTTCTTCGTAGGTTTTAAAAATATCTGAGATCGAGTCTCCAACTGTATTTAAAAAACAACTGATAGGTGCTCCGCGACTAGTTGCTGAATTAACCAAGACCGGCGTTGCTGGCATAAACCAATTTTTTGACATCAAATCATAAAGGTCCTGAGCAAGTTCTACTTCACCTCTTGCAACTCCAGTTGCAACTCTTGCAAAAAACATCTGCGGATCTTCACAAATCTCACCTTTAGCATCCTTCAAAAAATACCTATCACGCATAGTTTCAAGGCCAAAAAAAGTAAGATTTTTATCACGAGTATAGTCAAGTACTATTTTTCTTTGTATGCCTTTATCACCACGATACTGAGGCGAGTCCCAACTAGCACTCTGGCCCACGGTGATCTTGATATGATCCAAAAGCAAATCTCTAGCACCACTAATATCGTTGGCAGAAAGAGCATCAACAATGCTTCCATACTTATCTTGACTCTGTTCTTGGGTCTCTGTTCTTTGTAAATCTAGTGCCTGCTGCGTCATATTCATACTATATATGGTGTTTTATCTCTCGAAATAGTTTCCCAGACCGGATTTAATTAAATTAAAGCTAGATCAAGGAACTAAATTCTAACTGTATTACGGATATATGTAAAGTCCAAAATAAGACCTCTTTCCTGTTATTATGCATAGGGTCAAGAAAATATAAGCAATGGCTATAAACAGAAAAAACAATGTATTTTCAATCAACTCAGGAATAAATGCTGGTCTTACTCGGCATCGTTTTGCCGACACGGCCAAAACAATTCTAAAAAATATTCAAGATAAACTCAATGCGATGCCTCAAGATCTCACGCTTGAGAACCCTTTTATTGAGAAGAAAATAATAGAAGAAGGCGAAATTCTAATTCCAGTAAAACTCTCTGGTGATCCACATCAACTCCGTTTATCCTTAATATTTCCAAAGAATAATATCAATGATGATTATTATGATGAAATATTCAACATTATAAACCTACTACCCAAGCAACCTCAAGGACAAGGACTAGAACACCGTATTATCACCGAGACTCGTGAGAGTAATAGATCTATAATAATCGAATTAACAGAGCCACCTGGCATAAAACATAACAGTGTTAGTGATAATCGTTTGGCTATCAAAGGTTTATCTGACCCACCAGATAAAGAAGATGTTCTTCAGAACTTAAAAGAGATATCAAGGCTGGCCTTTTATCAAAAACCCATTTCTAAACTTTTACTTGAGCCATTAAATCGAAACCTAAATATTGTTGGTTCAGAAATTAAAAAACAATATATGGGTCCATATTTCTTGACACTTAAGGTCCTGAATGAAGAGGACCTGGACCTGATTAAAGAACATTTCACAAACGCGGAGGATAAAGAAATAACAAGAATCTCTCGAGCTCTAGACTTCATTAACAAAGTCAATGCTCAATTCTCTCAAAACCCAGACGTAAGAGAGACTCCGAACTTTGCCATAATAAACATTGAGCCTCAACAAACAAAATCTACAGAAGCTACGAAAACAAAGCCAAGTTTATCTTTTGAAATAGCACCAGAGCCAAAGGAGGGACTTTACTACGTCATCAAGATCAAAACGGATAATGATGGTAACGATACAAATTTTAAAGCTACAAGAAACGACGACTCATTATTTGGATTGAACTTAGACCAACTAGACCAAATGTTTTCAATGGGCAATCAAGACTTTTGCAGCAGCACTTATTACCATAAAATCCAAATACCAGGCGAGAGTGATCAAGAGGGCTCACGTTTGTGTATAGATTTTTTATTCTGGGAAGGCAATGATTGTCTCGATTCAAAAGCTAAAGTTTGCACTATATTAAATCTCATCAAGCAAGAGTTAAAAGCAAAAAATATCAGCCCTTCCTTACCTACGGTAATAGACTTCACCACCTCAGAAGAGGACAAGAACTTTAGAATCAAAACCACAGCATTAACAGCAGAAAATGATAATCCAGAAGGGTTTTTAGTGGATCTAACTGAAGTTGATAATTTCTGGAACCACAAAGCTGATCTTGAAAATTTTAATGTAGTTGTTGATGATTAAGGACAACTTAAAGTCAAGCAATAAGGCGACCTGCCCACAAATCCTGGATAAAATCCTGGTAATTTAAAACATAAATACCGTCTTCGGTTAAACGGCTTTGATCAACTAAGCTCACAACTACTCGTTTGGTGACCTGCTCTTGCTCCTTAACTAGCTCTCTTAAACCGTGGAGATCTTCTTTCTTGATTTTGTCTTTTGCTTTAACTTCAATTGCAAGCTCAAAGTCGTTAACAACAAAATCAACCTCAGCAGCACCGCTAGCTAAACGCCAATAGCTCAAATCCCAAAAATAGAAGACTCGTAGCTAGCTTTAAGTAAAGAAGTCTTACCAGACTGCCTGGGTCCCCATAGAAAAAAACTCTCGTTTGGGCAATTTTCTAAATTAAGAGCACGCTTAATCATGATAATTTGAAGTACCACTTAAAAATATTGCGATAATTTGAAGTGCTACTTAAAAATATTATGCCACAAGGCTTAAAAAATACAGCTAATTGGCATTACTCACGAATGACACTCCAACTAAAATTCTGCAAAAAGATCAAACAATTATATTGACACAATGCCAAGAATGGGATATAAAAATAAGCTATTACGTCTTTCTAGTAAAAAGACATTATATTTATAAGTAGTTAGAAAGTCGGAAGCTTAGTATATTGCGCATTAAAGAAATAGAGCTCGATAATTTCAAAAGTTTTGGTGAGAAAACCACTATCCCGATTCTTGATGGTTTTTCTGCTGTCTCTGGGCCTAATGGCTCTGGTAAATCTAATGTCGTTGACTCCTTGATGTTCGCACTGGGGCTAACCACTACACGCACTATGCGTGCAGAAAAACTAACCGACCTTATCAACAACATCTCTGGCAGACCTGAGTGCAGTGTAAAAGTCAGTTTTCTCAACGAAGAGAACGGAGAGGAAGTAAAAGTTGAACGTAAAATTCGTATCAAAAAAGATAGTTACGATAGCAAGTATTTTCTCAATGGCAACAACTCAACACTCAGAGAGATCCACGAGAAACTAGGTCAGTTTAATATCAGCCCCAAAGGCTATAACGTTGTCATGCAAGGTGATGTCGCATCGATCATCTCCATGAACTCAAACGATAGACGCAAAATCATTGACGAGATTGCCGGCGTCGCTGAATTTGACCGCAAGATAGAGCTGTCTGACAAAGAGCTGACAACTGTACAAGAGCGCATCGAAGAACAAGAGCTGATCCTCAAAGAGCTTGAACAAAGACTCAAGCAACTAGAAAAACAAAGAGAAGAAGCCCTACGCTACCAAAAATTAAAAGAGCGCCGTATAGAACTGGAAAGGCAATTTTTAGCAATTCGTATACGCCAAGTACGTAACGAAAAAACAAGAGTCGAAACAGAAATCGAAGAGCTCAAAACACTAAAAGTCTCATTACAAAAAGAGCAAGCTGAGATTAACGAAAAAATGGCTAATGCTCAAAGCGAACTTAACAAGATCTCCAAAGAAATTGAAGACTTAGGTGAATCTAGACAAAAAGAGCTAGTAGACCAGCGCGAAGAAAAAAAAGAAGTAATTGCTCGAGAAGAAAGTAATATCGAATTTTTGGATAAACAAATTCTTGATGAAACAGCAGAACAAGAAAATCGAGCTAAGGAAATTAAAGAGCTAAAAAAATCACTGAAAAATATCGCATTTAAATCGAACGAGTTTGCTCAAGAGATGGATGTCATCAAGCAAAACATCGCAAGCGAAGAAAAACGATATAACGAACTTCAAGACCAAATTCTCTCCAAATCAAAAAACTCTAATATCAGCACTCAAAGTGTAATGGCAAGCCAGGAGAGAGTAAGCGAGCTCAAAGCCAAAAAATCTAGTATCAGTGAAGAAAAAGCCAGGCTTGAAGAAAAAATCAATCTCCAAGAGGACAAAATACAAAAACACCGACAGGCTGCTGAAGAAGCGTCTAATAAAATCCAAGAACTACAACTAAGCTTTGATACAGCTGGTGGTGCTCAAATCAAAGAAGAAATAAGCTTTGTTAGCAAAAGTATTCAAACCCTCAAAGAAGAAGCTAGAGACACAAAAGAAGAAATAGAAAAACAAGAACAAAAACTCAGAAAAGTTGTCAGCGAACTCGACAAAATCGAAGGACAAGAACAAGCAGCCTCAGCAGCTGGTTTTGGCAAGGCTGTTGAAATGGTTCTAGGAATCGATGGGGTTAAAGGTACCCTCGCTCAACTTGGTAGAGTCGAAGGAGAATATCAAACTGCTGTAGAAACCGCTGCTGGTGCAAGACTAAGAGCAGTAGTAGTTGAGGATGATTACGTTGCCAGTGAGTGTATCGACTACCTAAGAGAACAAAGAGCAGGACGCGCAACTTTTTTACCACTCAATAAAATGCAAGCAGCCAGAGACTACCCGCTACCGAACGAAAGAGGGGTCGTTGATTGGGCTATTAACCTTGTTGTTTTTGATGAAGATTACCGAGATGCCTTTAACTATGCCTTTGCTGGTACTTTAGTTGTAAAAAACCTGGAAGTATCTAGAAAGCTTATCGGCCGTTACCGCATGGTAACTGTTAATGGTGACCTGATTGAAAGAAGCGGAGCGATGACTGGTGGTGCCTCTGTTAAATCAAATATTCACTTCGGGGCTGATACCCAAAGAGAAAAACAAAGACTAGAAACTCAAAAACAAGAGTACTTAAATTTTGCAAGACAACTCAAACAAGAGCTGAATGGTTTAGATCAGCAAATCGAAGAAAATCAAAACAAACTTGAAAGTCTCAGAGAAAACTACAGCGAAAAACAAGCTCAAAGTGGAATCTCAGAAGTGCAAATGGCAAGTCTCAAAGAAACCTACAATAAAGAAAAAGACGAGCTGAGTAGCTGTGCCGGTCAAATCGAAGAGATTAGCTCAGAGATGGATAGAATCAATTTACAAATTTCTAAACTCGACGAACAAATAGAAAAAGAAGAAGCGAGCTTACAAGATCTGGCAGGTGAAATGCAGGACTCCAAACTTGAGGCTATCATCCAAGAAAGCAGAGAGATTGAAATTGAGATCAAACGCTATCAAACAATGCTCAATAACCTCATCAACGAATCTAAAGGACTTGAAGTAGAAAAAAACCTATCACAACAAAACATCGATAAAATCCAGAGCAAAATCAGTGAATCTGAGCTTGAGATACAAGGACTAACAGAGAAAAAACCACAACACCTAGAAAAAATCGAGGGCTTAAATATTGAGCTGAGAAACATAGATCAAGAACTAGAAAAGCTCAAAGAACTTCTTAGTAAACATCAAGCTCGCCGTGAAGAAATATCGCAAGAGCTGATGCAGCTTGGTCAAAGAAAAGGCGAGGTTATTAGTACTGTTGAATCTACTGCAATAAAAATTGTGGAATTGAAGAAGCGTTTGTCTAGCGTTAACGACCACTTGAGTCAGTTACTAGAAGAGCTCAAAGAACATCCTGAACTTGAAGAAATAGAACTGCCAGAAGAAGATATCAGCAAACTGCAAGCAGAAATTAATCATATTGAAAAACAAATGCGATCAATGGAACCTATCAATATGCACGCGATCCATGAATACGATGAAGTCGCTGAGCGCAAATCAGAGATCGAAAGCAAAAGAGCCACCCTTGGTGAAGAAAGACAAATGCTTTTAGACAAAATTGACAGCTATAAAAGCCAGAAAAAAGATAGCTTCCTTAAAGATTTCAACAAAATCGATACTTACTTCAGAGAAACTTTTGCTGACCTCAGCTTTGGTCAAGGAGAACTGGTACTAGAAGATCCTGAAAATATCTTTGAGGGTGGGCTTGTCATCAAAGCACAGCCTCGCGGTAAAAAGATGCAAAGGCTAGAAGCCATGAGTGGTGGTGAAAAATCTCTGACTGCTTTAAGTTTCCTATTTGCACTACAGCAATGTAATCCTGCTCCATTCTACGCTTTTGATGAAGTAGATTCTGCTCTTGATGGTGTCAATGTTGACAGACTAGCGAATAAAATCCGTAGAAACTCCCGCTCTACACAATTTTTAGTTGTGACTCATAGACGCCCAATGCTCGAACAGTCAGATAGAGCTATTGGCGTATCAGTTTCTAAACGAGGCTTTAGTCAAGTCATTGGTGTAAAAAATATTGAACACCTTGCCGAGGAGAACTTAGTTGCAGCATAGTAGCGCTACAGATTTCTATCAAAGTGATGTAAGTGAGCTCAAATTAGAGCAAGTAGACCTGACTCAAAACGAGATTGATAATGTCGAGCGCAATATTGACGACGCTAGCCTAGAGCTTTTGGTCAATATGGCAAGGGAAGGAGAGCTTGATCCTTGGGATGTTGACCTAGAAAAAATCACAACTAGATACCTTGAGCTCATCAGCCAACAAGAACCCGGTAATTTGAAAGAAGCTGGTAGAGCTATTTTCTATGCCTCTGTTTTACTAAGGATGAAAAGCGATATGCTGGCACAGGAATCTAATGATGCTCTCAATATAGGAGTACATCAAGAACTAGATGACGATTATTTACTCCAAGAAGAGCTAGAAGCCAAAAACAATACTCAAATCACGTTCTCGGATTTAGAAGCTGCTCTGAGAAGAAAATATATCCAAAAAGCAAAACGCTTTAGAAAACTAACCTTGCAAGATCTCATCAAATCACTACAAGATGCCAAGGAAGAGGAAGATAGAAAAATTGCCCGTAAGCAACAACAACTTCTAAATTTGCAAGATTATGAAATCGTGGCACCTGAACTTGGAGATGACATTATGGATCTGGTACACGCAGAAAACCTGGAAGACGCTATCGAAAGACTAGATGCCATACTACCAGAACACCTATTTGAGGACAAATTTTTAGAATTTAAAGAAGTTGTCAAACTACTTGGCAATTGGTCAAATGCTTTTCTTGCTTGTATCTTTCTTGCCCATGAGGCAAAAGTTGATTTGAAACAAGACAAGTTTTACGAGGATTTATTTCTATATGGAACAGAGTAGTGCAACAAACTTAGATTTTTTTCAAACGCCTTCATCTTTAAAAGACTTTGAGGATTTCAATAAACTCATACCAAGTTCAGGTTTTGATTTCACAGTTCCTGCTGAAAATACTAAGCTTGAAATTCGTTCTATTATTGATGAAGCTAAGGCAGGCAAAATAAAAGACATCAAAGCAAAAGTTGAAGCTTTGCTTTTTCTTAGTGAAAAACCAAGAATGGCAGCTAGTATCGCAGGACAAATTGGCATCGAAACTAGCTTAGTGCAACAAGCATTAACACAACTAGTACAAGAATACGAAGAGAGAGATGGTGGTTTAATCATTGATTGTAGACATGGTTACTGTATGCAAATCAGAGAAGAGTTTGAAAATCTCACAGAAGATTTATTACCAATAGAATTACGCACTGCAGTTTTAAGAACTCTTTCTACAATCGCTCTCAAAGAACCCCTTTTACAAAGTGATTTGGTAAAAATTCGTGGTGGAGGTGCTTACGAGCATGTCAAAGAACTAGCTGAGCTAGGTTTAGTAAAGCGCTCTAAGGATGGACACTCTAATATTCTGCATACAACAAAATTTTTTGCTGAAAACTTCAAGCTTTCACAAAACGGAGTTGAACTCCAAGATATACTTAAAAAGGCAAGCCCGAGTGAAGTAGAATTTATAAAGCCAAACGAAAAAGAAAATTTAGCCAATGACAGTAATGGACCAGCAGCTATGGCACAAGAGAACTAAAATCTGGGAAGGACTTGAAAATTTCCGCAGAATTTTAACCGAACTAGTTGCTTATGATGTCAATAAAATCAATCAAGCAAGCCTAGATAAATTATTCACAGGCTATGATTTTAAATATTTAACCGGTAGAAAAAATCAACTCTTGGATAAACTCAATGAGGAGCTGAGTAAGCATGAATACGGCAGTGATATCTATGCTGATCTTGAAAAACAAAAAACACTCCTAGAAAACATGGATGAAGAGCTTGTTATAGCAAGAGAAAGTGATGAGTTTAATTACGAATATATTCTGAAAAGCAAAGAGACCATGATCAATCTCATGGGCTTTGTGAAAATTAACAGCAAGCTAAACAGCAAACATAGAGCTTTATTAAGCTGGCAGCAAAACACCAGAGACCCTATTTTGTTTCTTGCAGAAATGTTGCCTATTCCTAATACTGCAGAAGAGAAAATCTACTTCCATATTAATCTAGGCAACAAAGGCGGGCTTGTTATCATCGAAGAAAATGACCATGGTTATCGCTGGACTCAATGTCTCCAGTCTGAATTTAGTGATTTAGTAAATGCAGAATTTGGATCCATTTTTATGGACAAAACAAACAAACAAATCAAACTGGAAGATAGCAATCTTTCAGCAGCAACAGCACTCTCTAAAGCACAAACCAAAGCTGACAATGGCTCAACTATTTTAGAAAACAATATTGCACTAATGAAAATGTACGAAAAAGATTTACGTGAACTGGAGTTTGATTATTAATGTTCGAAAATATCTCAGATCGTCTTAGGAAAAGAGCAGAGAATATCAAGCTGATTGGCTTTGATGTTGATGGTGTTCTAACCGACAGTTCAATTTTTATCAATGAAAACGGTGAAACCTTCAAAAAGTTTTGTTCACTTGATGGCTATGGTATGAGATTATGCCTACAATTTGGCATCAAAGTGTGCATAATTTCAGCTCGTAAAAGTCAAAGTGTACATCAAAGATTCAAAGGTTTTGGTTTTGAAGATGACGTACATACTGGTGTCGAAAACAAATGGGCATGCATGGAAGATATTTTGGTGAAATATAATCTTCAACCTAACAACGCTTGCTTTATTGGAGATGATGCCCTGGATATTCCAGTACTAGAAAAGGTTGGTTTAGCTGCCTGTCCGCTTAATAGACATTTTTCACTCGACAAACATATTCATTACATTACTGAAAAAGCTGGAGGCATGGGAGCAGCAAGAGAACTCTGCGATCTTATACTATATGCTCAAGGCAAAATCCCTTTATAATGAACTCCATAACAGTGATCGAATCTCCACTAAGCAAAGACAATCAAGTTGTAAAGCTCGCCAAATCTTTACAACAAAAAAAGTACCGTAATTTAGAAAACTTATTTCTGATCGAAGGTAAAACCTTGATCCAAGAAGCAATCAGGAAAAATATCACTTTAAATCATATTTTTGCTAAAGACGAAAAAACCTTAGAGGCTTTCCAAGCAATATTAAAACCAACAACAGAAAAACATATAGTAGATGAAGAAGTTATGACAAAGATGGCGACAACAGAAAGCCCGCCTCCAATTATGGCAATTGCCAAAAAAGCTCAAAACAAAATTGAAAACGACAATGGTTTTTATTTATTTTGTGAAGCTGTGCAAGATCCTGGTAATCTTGGATCCATTATACGGACAGCATTCGCTTCTGGTGTCAGTAAGATTTTTCTCAGCCCAAGTTGCGTTGATATCTACAACCCTAAGACCTTAAGAGCTTCTATGGGCGGTGTTTTTTATGGGGAGATAGTTTATGGAGAACTTGATGAGGTAATCAATAATCTCAAACTTGAATCTGAATCAGTAAACAAAAATCTAGAAATAGTCGGCACAAGCCCAAGAGCGCATAAAAATTTTAATGAAATTCTAGTCAAGCCCATGAAAAACATTCTGGTTTTAGTTGGTAGTGAAGCCCATGGTTTAAGCAAAGAAGCTAGTGAAGCCTGCACACAAATTATAAAAATACCTCTGAGTGCTGGTATTGAAAGTATCAATGTGCTGGCTGCAACCAGTGTTGTACTTTTTAATTACGGCATACAAATAAAGCAGTAATTTTTTTGATAGGCTTATATTCTCATGCAAGTATATCTGGCACTTGATATTGGCAAGACAAGAACCGGCATCGCTAAAAGTGATCATATGGGTCTAATTATCAAGCCTCTCAAAACCGTAAAAAGTGATGAGCTGATTCAGGAGCTTCAAGAACTTGAAAAAGAATACAGCTTTGAAAGATTCATTATCGGTAAGCCCGTCAATATTGCCCAAGGCAATAAAGATGCTTTAAACATGGTGGAAAACAAAGCCAAAGAAATACTAAGGGCTTACCCCAAGATAGAACAAGAATTCATCAATGAGTCATTTACTAGCAAAGAAGCTGAAGCAGCAATAAAATCTAAGGGTATTCACTTAAGCAAAGACAATAAAGCCTTAATTGATGCCTATGCAGCAGCTATTATTCTTGAAGAATATTGGGATAGTTAAACTTTAAACAGATAAATTACTCCATTTGGACTACTCCTGGCATCTAAATAATGCCAATAAAGTATTTAGCTTAAATTTACCCCCCAAATGTACAATCAAGATCTACTTAGCTCAACAAATACACCACTAGACGCTCTTGAAGCATCTTTGAGAGGCCTTGGTGCTCGCAGTGAAGCCATCACCATGAATCTAGCGAATGTCTCTACTACTGGCTACAAAAGAAGAGAAGTTTTTTTTGAGAAAGCATTACAAGACAAGCTTGCCGGCCTAGAAACTACAAGCCTGGCAACAACTAACGCTGGACATTTAGGTGGTAACACAAACACCTTACCAGGGATGGAGCCAACAATGAGTATCAATGATGGTGATATTCTCACCAACGGTAACAATGTTGATATTGATAGAGAAATGCTTGAGCTTTCTAAAACAGGTTTACGTCACAAAGCTATTTCAAAAATTACAAGAAGACATCTTGATGGATTAAAAGGAATTATTGCAGGTACATAAAATGAAAAGTTTGTTTTTAGTAATAGTATTTGGATTATTTGCCTCACCAGCTTTTTGCATGGACCTCAACATGCTTGATACAGCTGGCAGCGCATTAATTTCTGAAAGACTAAGAATGGATGTCATCTCAGGTAACCTTGCCAATATCAATACCACACATGACAATCTTGGCAATGTATCTCCTTACAAAAGAAGAAGCGTACAGTTCAGAACTATCTATGACGAAGCTTCAGGCACAGTCAAAGGAGTAAGCGTTGCAAATATCAGTGAAGATACAGGTCCAGGTAAAGCAATGTTTGATCCTAGCCATCCTGATGCTAATGCCAATGGCTATGTTTACTACCCAGATATCTCTGTAGAAAGAGAGATGGTCGATATGGTCTCTGCAAAAACTAGCTATCAAGCAAATATCAAAAGCATACAAGTAATGAAATCAATGTTTAACGCGTCTTTGGAAATCTAATCATGTCAATGGAACCACTAGAATTCAATATACCAGCGGTTGAGACACCTCTTTTTAAGGCTGGTGTTAGTTTTAATCAAAAACCAGAAGGCGACAACTCAAACTTCGCTGGTGCTCTTGCAAAATCAATGAAAAATTTAAAAGATGTTCAATTAGAAGCAGGTTCAATGATGAAAGACTACGCTTCTGGTAAACAAGGGGATGTTTCTCAAGTAATGCTAGCAATGGAAAAATCAGATATCTCTACAAAACTAGCTATTCAAGTGAGAAACAGAGTAGTGGAAGGCTACAAGCAAATAATGAACATGCAAATGTAATAGGGTAAAAAATGGCGGAAGGATTAGAAACAATAGCAAACGAAACTGGTGCAGAAAAAACAAAAGAGGAAGGCAATACTGAAGCTGGTGGTCTGATGTTTGGCTTAGATACCAAGAACTTAATTCTCTTGGGAGTTGCCGTTGTGACCATTATTTTTGTCATCTTTCAATTCTTTTTTAAACCAAAATTCAATGTCTTATACTCAGGATTAAATCAATCTGATGCAGCAGCTATCAGTTCATACCTAGAAAAAAACAAAATCAAATACCAAATTGAAGGCGATGGTAGTAGCATATCGATCACTGGAGCCTCTATTCCAAAATTAAGATTAGAGCTTGCTAACAAGGGCATCCCTAAAGGTGGTGGAGTTGGTTTCGAAATATTTGATAAAACCAATATCAATATCTCTGACTTCAATCAAAAAATTAACTACAGAAGAGCTTTAGAAGGTGAGCTTGCTAGAACTATCTCTTCTCTCAGTAGTGTCAAATCGGCTAAAGTACACTTGGTGCTACCTAAAAAAAGCATCTTCAAAGAAGAGGATATTAACGCAAAAGCCTCTGTCATTATCACATCTGAATTTGGAGCTGATCTTAGCGAAGACCAGATCAAAGGTATACAACATTTGGTTGCAAGTGGTGTTCAAGGTCTAGAGCCAGCCAGCGTACAAATTACTGACCAAGCCGGTAGATCTTTGGTAGGTTTTACAGACCAAGAAAGTCTTAGCCGCGATAAAGCTGTCACAAATGAAAGAAAAAGAAGAGAACTTGAAAAAAAATTAGAAAGAGATCTAATGAATATGCTCTCTCCTATTCTTGGCAAAGGCAATGTACTTGTGAATGTGACTGCTGATATGAATTTCGATGAGTCTGAAGTCAATATCGAATTATTTAATCCCATCAAGGAAGATGGCACTGTGGCAAGACCCGTTCTTAGAAGTGAAAAAGTCTCTGAAGAAAAATATCGCAATGATACAGTAAAAAGTTTTGGTACAGTTGGTACCCAGCATAATATGCCAAGTTTTGTGACCAAGTCACAAGGAAACATTAATGACCCAGGAAAAGACTATCTCAGAGAAGATAAAACAAAAAACTATGAGGTCTCAAGACAAGTTGAGAGAATCATCAAAGCTGCAGGCTTAGTAAATAAAATTTCTGTTGCAGTAGTAGTTAATAAAGATCTTAACGCTTCTGAGCGTAGTACTTTGAGACAAACTGTACAAGTGGCTGCTGGTCTTAATATGGATCGTGGAGACCAGGTCATTGTCACCGGTATAAAATTCTCTTCTACTCCTTATATTAATATCAAAGATCAAGAACAAGAAAAAGAGTTTAAAGAGCTTGGTAGACAAGCAAAAATGAAAAAATACCTTTCTCTGGTTGTCATTGTTGCGGTTGGCTTTGTCGTCTTTATGATTATCATGTTCTCTTTGACAGCAAATATCGATAGTACTAGAGCAAGAGAGATTGATGAGCTACTCAAAGAAGAAGATATTCCTTTACTACACACTATTGATGAAAAGATTCAAGAAGCAGAAGAAGCTTATCACAGGCAGCTTTCACTTGAAGGCAACCGAAGTGTAGCATCAATGAAAAATGGTCTTTCAAATATGGCAATGCAAGATCCTAAAACTATTGCAAGAGGTCTGCAAGCTTATATCAATGACTAAAAGCGGGAGCTAGGGCATGGCAGGCACAAGTGGAAAACCAAAAATTTATAGAAACACCCTTCAAGAGATAAAATCAAATTCTGTTGTTGTTGGTGGCGCTGATACTTCTGACTTACCAAGCAAGCAAGCAATTATCGATGAAAAAATTGCAAGTGCTATGGAAAAAACTCGTGAAGAGTGCCAAAGCATGATTGACGAGGCAAAGACTGAAGCCAAGAACATTGTTAACGCTGCTCAAGAGCAAGCTGCAGAGGTGGAGAAAAATGCTTTTGCCACTGGACTTGAAAACGGTAGGCAAGAAGGTAATAGACAAATCAATGCTGAGCTAAAGGCTGTCTTAGAAGACGCACGGAAGATTCTAGACAAACTAGAAAAAGAAAGAGAAGAGTGTCTTGAAGATGAGGAAAATCGAGTTCTAAAAATTATCACTCAAATATCCAAAAAACTTTTAAAGCGTGACCTTAGTATTAATCCAGAAATGTCTCTTGAATTTATAAAATCAGGGATCAGCTCATTGAGCCATAGAAGCATAGTAAATATTTCTGTCAATCCTGAGACAGCTTCAAAGCTCAATGAAATTAGAGAGGAGATATTAACTAATAACCCAGGCATAGAAAGTCTGAATATATCGTCAGCAAAACATCTTGATCACGGTGATCTTGTACTTGAATCCAATCGAGAAAGATTAGATCTCAGGTTAGATTCACAGCTAGAAGAATTATTGAAAAATATGACAGGTAAAGATAGCTAGTGAAATTAGATTTCGATAGACTTGAAGAAAAAATCTCCCAGGCTGACTGTAAGCGCACTCTAGGCCGTGTTACTAAAATCATAGGTTTGATGATGGAAGCAGATGGGCTCAGTGTTGAGTTAGGGGAACTTTGCTTAATTGAAACTTCTAAAGAAGATTTAAAAGCCGAGGTGGTTGGATTCAAAGACAATGTTGCAATTTTAATGCCACTAGGTGAAATGCAGGATGTGAAAATGGGTGCAGCCGTTACACCAACAAGGAAACAGGTTTCAATCAAAGTAGGTGAACAACTTGTCGGTAGAGTCATCAACGCACTAGGTGAACCTATAGATGATAGCAAAGAGATTCGAGCAAGAGACGAAGTTCCTCAATGGACTGAATTGATAAACCCACTTAAAAAAAATCGTATCGATCAAAAAATGCATTTTGGTGTTAAAGCTATGGATGCTTTGATTACAGCTGGTAAAGGACAAAGACTTGGTATCTTTGCTGGTTCTGGCGTTGGTAAAAGTACCTTGATGGGTATGCTTGCAAAAAACTCTGAAGCTGAAATTAATGTTATTGCCTTAGTTGGTGAGCGGGGTAGAGAGGTTCGTGAGTTTATTGAAGAGATTCTTGGTGAAGAAGGCATGAAAAAATCTATTGTCATTGTTGCTACTGGCAATGAGCCCGCTCTTTTAAGAATCAAAGCTGCTATTTTCGCGCATTCTATTGCTGAGTACTTTCGCGACGTCCACGGCAAAGATGTTTTACTGATGCTTGATAGTGTCACCCGGGTAGCATTAGCGCAAAGAGAAGTTGGACTTGCTTGCGGCGAGCCGCCTGCTACTAGAGGTTATACACCGAGTGTTTTTGCAATTTTACCTAAGCTGATGGAAAGATCCGGCGCTGGTGAGAAAGGTACTATTACAGCCCTGTATACAGTACTAGTTGAGGGTGATGATATGAATGAGCCTATAGCCGATGTTGCCCGTGGTGTTCTTGACGGTCACTTGGTTTTATCAAGAAAGCTTGCTCATAAAAACCATTTTCCTGCAATAGATGTACTCCAATCTATATCGAGGGTCATGCCAAGTGTGGCAAGCCCAGAACATATCGAAACAGCGGGACAAATCCGCAATATGATGGCAAGCTACGCTGATGCTCAAGACCTCATCAATATCGGCGCTTATCAACAAGGATCTAATCCTGATATTGACAAGGCTATTGCAGCGCAACCACAAATCAAAGAATTACTTTTACAAAAAACCAGTGAAAGCATCCCAGAAACTGAATTGTTTCAATTAATGCAAGCCTGTTTATAAAATATGCTTAAAGCTTACCAGCAGCTTGTGCCCAAGTTTTAATCTCTGGCACCTTAGCATCCAAAAATTTCATAAAGCCACCTTGTAAAATAAACTCTTTTTTGAGCTCATCTAATTCAAATTTATAGCTCTTGCCATTAGCAATAAGCTCTTGTTTGATCACATCAATCTCAATCTCAGAACTAGATTCCGCTATCTCTTTGATCTCTGCCTCAGAAAGTTTAATAGGAACTAGGCCATTGTTGTAACAATTCTCCTCAAAGATTCGTGCGAAACTAGCAGCGATCACAGCCTTAAAACCACGGTCTAAAATTGCCCAAACAGCATGCTCACGAGAAGAACCACAACCAAAATTCTCAAGAGTCATAACAATATTAGAACCTTCATGCTCAATGGCATCAAGAGGATTATTAGGCACATCTTCAAAAAGGTGAAGCCCCAAACCAGTCTTTGAGATACCGGTCAAATGACGCGCCGGTATAATCTGGTCTGTATCTATGTTTGATGTAAGTAGCTTAAGTGGATTTCCTTTGATTTGCATTGTTTTGATGATTTTAGCACTAAACAGGGAATCCTGGTATTATTTAAATTGCATTGTCAACTACTTACTACCGAAAAATAGGTCCTCAGCGTGGAAGAAACCACAAAGAAGCTATGAGAGTGATTACAAATGGCCAAGTACCGAATGGAGCGACGGTATCAAAAATTGATAGAGATCCTCTTAACACAGATGATCATAATTTACATCTTTTTCATAATATAGAGGATTTCAACCGAGCAAATCAGGATCTAAACAAGATCCTGTCAGAATTAATAAAAAAGGGTTTATCAATTTCTCAAAAAAGACTGGGTTATATGATTTTGCAAAACAGTTTAAAGAGTTCATCCAGGGCAAAGAAATTATTGAAGTAATCTACTCAGGACGCAATATTGACCTAAATAATAACAAGGAGCTTGAAGAACTTAAAAAACAAATTACAACTGCAACAAATAAGATCAGGGGCGTCTTCAAAAGAAAAAGAACAGGCTCAACAGATACTCATGATCCACAGCAACTGAGTTTCACACCTAAACGTGGTTATAGGGGTATTATGGAAAGAATTATCCAGCGACAATTACAACCAGGTGAAGAAGTGCATCATATTGACCATGACCATAGTAATAACAAAGACGAGAATTTATTTTTATGCACAAGTCAACAACACCACACCTACATACACAAACTTCTTAACCGTCTTACAACAGTGTTAATTAGAAAAGGTTTGATTAGCTTTAAACGAAGAAAAAATACTTATGAGCCTTCCAAAGAGTTAAGTGAAATCATGATGCAAAGGCAAATATTAGAAACTCATAAATCCAAAAGACTAGAAAGGGAAACTCGAGGGAAACTCGAGAACCCAACTATCACTGTCCCTGAAAGGCAACAAGTTCCAATCAGTAGTCTAGTAAAAGAATAAAATCAAACAGGCTCAATATGAATAGTAACCTGGGCAGCACCAAATTTATGTTGCAGCCTAGCCTCAATTTCATGGCTCAAATCATGGGCTTCTGAAAGGGAATCAGTGGCAAACTGCACTTTTACCTCAAGGAAGTTATACTCATGGCCGCGGCGAGAACGAAAGCCATGAAAACCTACAACTTTATCTACAGACATAATAATGTCTCGAGCATCTTCTTCTTTGACCCAAACTTCATCTACTAAAATTGGCACTGTCTCCTGCAAAATATGAATACCACTACGGATGATGACAGCAGCAATCAATAAACCCAAAATTGGATCAAGCCAGTTATAACCTTTGGCTATAAAAAACACACTTGCAAGGATTGAAATAGTCACCAAAATATCCGAAAAAGTGTGAGCAGCATCCGCTTTCAAAAGTTGACTGTGATATTTTTCAGCAGCATTTTTTTCATAGAGCCAAACAAAAATATTTACCACTAAAGTGAAAGCTAATAAATAAATGGTTATAGGTTCAATATTAGGAAAATCACCAGGATGAAAGAGCCTAATTACAGATTTTTCTATCAACTCAAAGCTTGCAATCGCAAGAAAAGCAACAATAGCAAGTGCACCCAAGGTCTCAAATTTTGAGTGCCCATAAGGATGGTCTTCATCTGCTGGCATATGAGCAAACTTGATCATAAACAAAGCAATAACGTTATTAAGAGAATCAATACCTGAATGAACCGCATCACCCAAAATACTCAAAGACATTGCCTTGAGCCCAATAAAAATCTTTACTGCAAAAACAATAAGATTTAAAACCAATATCCACTTGAGTATGGTTTTTACTTGTGGCTTTGCCTGTGATAAATTTGCTGGGCTTTCAAGATGCATGCCCTTCCACCTTTAACCAGAAATTCTTGATATCACTGCTGAAGCTAAATCTCTGAATATGCCCATACCAAAAATACCAAAGCCTAGCATCAAACTAACAGTAATGCCGGTACTAAAACCTAGACCAAGGCTAACAGGCTCTTCAAGATTTTTAACAGCAGTTGAAGGTTCGTCTACCACCATGATTTTGACCAAGTAAATATAGTAGAAAAGAGCAATCACTGAACCTACCAAGCCTACAATTGCAAGCAAAGGACCATAGCTCAAACCAGAAGAGAAAGCCGAGTTGAATAAGTAAAACTTAGCGATAAAGGCAGCCGGTACAAAAGGTAAGCCAGCCAGATTAATCAAACAAAGCGAGAAAGCAATAGTGATAAGTGGACGTTTTTGTATCAAACCAGCCAAATCATAAATATCATCACTATTTGTTGCAGACTCGAAATAGGTCGCACATAAAAATGATCCTGTATTCATCAAGGCATAAATAGTGAGGTAGAAAACCAAAGCCGATAAACTCTGTGGTTGCATGACAGCAAGGCCGATAAGAAGGTAGCCGGCTTGAGCAATTGAAGAATAAGCCAAAAGACGCTTAATAGAACCACGAGAAATCATCTGAATCATTCCTACGTAATTACCCACCACCACTGAAAGCATAGCGATAACAGCAAACAAAATAGAAACTATTTCATAGTTAAAGACAAGCGTGAACAATCTAATTGCAAGGCCTAAAGCAGCTGTTTTAGAAACCACAGACAAAAATACTGTTGTAGTAATCGGGGCACCGTTATAAACATCAGGTGACCAGTTTTGAAAAGGAGCTGCAGCCAACTTAAAAGCGGTAGATCCAACTAAACAAACAGCAATCAAAATCAAAAGCGGCGATGAGATTACATGCATGATATTAAGCTGATAGAGCCTTAAAGCAAGCTCATCAAAGTTCGTAAAGCCTGTTATACCGTAAAGGAAAGAAAGCCCTAAAAGCAAGATAGCAGTTGCAACTGCAGAATTTATGAGGTACTTAATGCCAGCCTCATTAGATTGTTGATTCAAACGAGCGTAAGCAGTAATCAAAATCGCGCTTAAACCTAGAGTCTCCAATGCCACAAAGAAAAAGAGAGTGTCATTAGCACCAACAAGCATACCGCCGCCTAAAGCAGCTGTCATGATAATCGGGTAGTACTCTGCTGGACTTTCAAGAACCGACAAATATTTTTGAGAGCCAAGAACAATTAAAGCGGTGACAGAGTATATAAGGAACCTAAAGAAAAGTGATAGGCCGTCATTTACAAAAGAGTTATAAAAAATCGCCTGCCCTTCATCAGGGAAAAATTGCTTCAGACAAGCTATAGCAGACAGAACCAGAAACACAACACCGATACCAGAGTTATGTTTTTTTGTTGAGTCAAACAAACTCATCATGATTGTAAGCAAAATGCCTAAAAGCAAAATTGCTTCGGGGAGTAAAACCTTTGATATTAAAGACCAATCCATAATTAAAGAGACTTAGTTCTTCTAAGCCAGACTATATTGTAGGATATGCTCTTGTGCAGGTCAAAAAGGACGAAAAAAAATAATGATTAATGACCTGTTCTCGCTAAGTGCCTGGGCAAGTGGGCAAAATAATATCGAGAGTCTACTAGAAAATACTCTCAATAGTCTTGAAAAAATCCCAAATTTCAAAAAAACCTGCTTTTGTATCATCAATAAAAATGAGCTTATTTTACAAGCAGGCTCAAAAGAAATAGATCTAAGTCACTTATTCCAAATTTTCCAAAAAGCAAAGCCGATAAAAGCTATAGCTGAGGAAGCTTTTATTCTGCTGCCTGTTTTTATAAAAGAACAACTAGTAGCATTAATAATCATTGAAACCCAAAGTTCTTGTGATCTTGAGGCTCTTGATGATTTTGCAAAAATTTTCTCTAATACCCTTAGCCGTATTCATGAAAAGGAAGAGCTAGAGAACAGCTATAGAGAAACCTTAGAGCAAAATAGAATCAAAACCGAGCTACTGGCAACTATCTCTCACGAACTCAGAACACCTATGGCAAATATACTGGGCTTCAGTGAACTGCTCTCTATCAGAGACTTTAACCCTGTCAAACAAAAAGAATACCAAGAAGAAATTTATAAATCAGCACAAAGATTATCAAATATGATCAATAACTTTTTAGATCTAGCGCGCATCGAAGATCAAACAGGACCTGCTTTAAGTTCATTTCAAAAAAGCAATATATGTGAGTTGATCGATAAAGCTTGGGCGGCCATCAAGCATATTAACCAAGACTACCAACTCAAACTAGAATCTGAAAATGAGCCTGTTTATGCACAAGTAGATGCTGAAGCCATCACAAGAGTTTTTATCAATCTTTTTAGCAATGCTATTAAATATGCAGCTGAAAGTAAAGAAATTTTATGTTCAATAAAAAATCGCAGGAATAATATTGAAATCTGCGTAAAAGATTATGGCCGTGGTATAGATGCAGATGAATTAGAAAGCATCTTTAAGCGTTTTTACCGTTCCGAGAAAGCCAAAAACCATACAGTTCCTGGTACTGGTCTTGGCTTATGGATTTGTAAAGAAGTAATAGAAGCCCATCAGGGTAGAATATGGTGTGAAAGTGAGGTTAACAGTGGTAGTAGTTTTTGTTTTACTTTGCCTATCGGTAATTAGTCCAGTCTTTGCAGAAGAGATTGAAAAAAAGCCTGCTCAGGAAGAAACAGTCCAAGTTTTAAAGGAGAAAGTAGCTCCCAAAGCAGTTTTTTATGAACTTGTCAGCGACAATATAAAACCAGAGTCGGATGAATTTTATGTCAGCAGTATTTTTAAAATCAAAAACATACCGCGCGCTTTAATCAAAAGATCAACCAATAAAAGAGCTGGAGACTTATACGTCCACTTCAACGAATACGGCATTGGTGATGAAATTGGTGCAGATTATAAAATTGCTGATATCGATACTATTAGAAAAGAAATTATTATTCAACACACCAGCGAAAAAAACAAATTTTACGGACTTACGGTCAGCTATGGCAAAGCAAAGTCAAAGTTAGTACTCAAGCCAAACTACAAAGTCAAAGAAGAAGAACAACAACAAGAAGATGCCTCGTAAGCCCCTTTTAATAGCTAGCTTTTTATTTTTTATTACAAGCACAAGCAGTTATGCAGCAAGCTTAGTTGGCATTTGCCGCAATACTAGTAAAGCTGCTAGCGAATGTTCTAGCTCCAGACTTTTTTTCCCAACCTACCCGGTATCAGGAGGAAGTGCTGAGTTTCTATACAAAATTGATCAAGGAAGCATTGGAGATATTGGTGAAAATCAAGCTAGAACTTTAGCCGAAAGCATGCTCACACTCTGGGAGGATGTTTCAAGCATTGATTTTGTCAGAAAAGGTAACGGTCTCCTAGACGAAGATATTGACTCTAATAATTTTATTCCTGTTCTTGAGCCAAGCACAACTTTAGGTTTTAGTGCTGTTGTTTGGGACGATGATGGTCAGATCACAGAAGAATTATTCGGTAGAGGATCTAGTGATAGTGTTTTGGGTTTTGCAGGACCTACTTTTCTCAACACCACAAGCAATACTATTGAAAGTATCGCTGAATCACAATCTGTCTTTAATGGCTTGTTGTTTCGTGGAGCAAATACAGGAGATTCTCAAAGCCAGATTTTAAGCACTTTCCAGACAACCATTCTGCATGAGTTTGCTCATATGTTTGGTATTGATCACACCCAAGGTGGCAATATAGATGATTATAATAATTTTACTGGTGACTTGAAAGATATCCCTGTGATGTTTCCTGCTGCTGCAAACCCTGATGTTGGTTTATTGCAAGATGATATTGCTGCAGTCAAAATCGGTTACCCACTAAATACAGACTCAAACAATTTTGGCAGCATTAGCGGTAGTCTTAACCAATCAGGCGTCGCTGTAGAAGGAGCTAATGTTATAGCCTTTAAAATTGACGACGATAATCCTAGACTCAATGCAGTCGCTTCCCCTAGTGATGTTGATGGTCAAGGCTTTGGAAATTTTGAATTGCCTAGTTTATTGCCCGGTAATTATATTTTAAGAGCAGAAGCTATTGATTCAAGTTTTACAGGTGGCTCGGCTGTTGGTATACACAGCCCTATTAGCTCTAGTGCAATCACCGAGGGCTTCTATAGCGGCGATAATTCTGCTGTTTTAGAAACAGACAATCTTACAAACGCTGCAGCTAATGCATTTGTCATTAGCGTTAGTGCTGGTTCTAACACTAATATAAATTTTGATCTTAATGCCAGTGCTACAAATGACAACAACAACGACAATGATTCTGATAACTCAAACAATGATAATGGTGATGATACTAGCTTTAGCATTAGTGGCGGCGCTTTTAACAATGTCATTTTTTTGAGAAACAAAAGAACTAGAAAAAGATTTCGCATAAACCGAGAAGGGCAGGGACAGCGTAATATCAGCATTTCAAGTGACTATCCTGATTTAATAAGTTTTAGGCCTGGCGATACTGTAAGTTTTTCTAAAAAGAGACGCAGAATGCGCATAGTCTTAGAGAGCTTCAATGAGTTTCTAGAAACTTTCCCTAATCTTGAAGAAGATGGCGGAGTTGAGATTCCTATCACTTTCACTGACAATGATACAGGCTATGTTGACAATGGCAATAGTATTTTTGTTTTTTAGATTTGTACCGCTTCAGCCCCTGTATTAGCTTTTAGAGTGTTTTGCCAACCTGCTTCAATTTGAGCAATGACATTGTTGACCCAAACATAGCTACCATCAGGATATTTAGGAACAGGATCAACGCCATAAAATGGTGTTGCTTTGCCATCTCCATTACGGTCGATATTAGGATTAACCCAAGCCCAATCTTTAGAACGTTTGGCATCAGCACTTTCTCTTGAGGCTTTATTATCAACAAGAAAACGTGCTGGTCTACAAGCATCAAGTTTGTTATTACCTTTCTGTTTTAAAAGCTCAATTACATTTGGTGGATACTTACCTAGATTACCGATTCCTGGACTCCATCTCTCATACTCACCACCGAAACAAGATTTGAGCTTGCGGTATAAATGACCAGGTATATAAGGTATCGTGACAAAGAAAAATGCCTTGAGTTTAGCGAAAAAGCTGAGATTATCGGGATGATGTGGATATTTTTTAAAGTCTTTATTCTCATCTTTTTTGAGATCTTCCATGCCCAGTACACCATCAACATATTGGGAAAGTACGGGATCATTATCAACGATATACTGCAGCCTTTCTCCAAAATTACGAGTTGAAAGCACAATTTTGTGACCTTTATTATGCAAATACTCTAATAACTCTTTAGTACCAGGTCTGAGCACATAACGTAGTTTTTTACCTGGGTTACGTTGATCTTGATAATCAAGAGTTCTGAGCTCCCTATCACCCAAACTCGCAATTTGTTGCTGAACTTTAGGATCTTCAGGATTATGTTTCTTCCAATCTGTTTCAGCCAAGGTCTCATCCATATCAAAGACAAGGACTTGATTATTTGGATCACCATAAAAAGGAATCTGTGCTCCTGGAATTGGAACTGGAGCATTAAGACCGCCAATAGATGCTGCAGCTGAAATATTATCCGGTCTTTGACTGGCAGCAGAAGCTTGCACAGGGCTAGTAATACTAGGGGCCTGAGGCGCTTCTGGTTTTTTGCTGCCAAACAAAGTACTAAACATTGATGCAAACTTATTGAGAATATAACTCAACAAGCAATAGGTATTATAGCAATACACAATTAAGAAATCAAGTGAATAGACTTCTTGTTGAAAAACTTCGTTTTTCAGGACACCCTTAACCAATTTAAGAGATTTAAGATCTTAATGCCGTCCTGGCTTGTACCAGAAAAATGCTTATCTAAGTGCAAAATATACTTAGGATGATTATCCTTGAGTTTAATAAGAGGCTTTAATTCTCTCTCTAATGTTTTCTCATCTGCAATGGAGTAGGCGATTTGAAAGTATAATTTCTCATCATTTTTACTAGCAATAAAATCTATTTCAAGATTATCTAATTTCCCTATGGTTACTTCATAGGACCTTGATTTTAGTTCTAGAAAAACAATATTTTCAATATAATCGTTGATATCTTCTGGTCTATATTTTAGACTGGCATGCCTAAAACCCAAATCTGATAGAAAGTATTTCTCGTGAATTTCAAGTAATTTTTTTCCCTTCAAGTCATAACGTTGGACTTTGTGAATCAAATAAGCAGCCTGCAGAAACGATAAATAGTTTTGAACAGTATCAACAGAAATTTTTATCTGCTGGGATTTCAGAAAATCAGTAATTGATTTTGCAGAAAAAGTACTGCCTATATTCTCAAAAATAAAGAGATAAAGTTTCTCAAAGTTAGAATAATTTTGAATAGAATTTCTACGAACAATATCTTTTAGCAGAACTGTATTTAAGATAGCTTTGATATATGGATATACCACTGCCTGCTTCAACTCTAGGTTATGGATTCCGGGCATAGAGCCAAATCTTAAAAACCTATCGAATTCATTTTCCAAATCTAAAGCTTTTTCGCTAAGCAAGCGAAAGTCCAAAAACTCTTTGAAGCTTAGAGGAAAAACTTGAATTTCTATATAGCGTCCTGAAATAAAAGTCGCTAATTCTGAAGAAAGAAGCTGAGAATTCGAACCAGTAATAATTACTTCGATATCCTTTTTGACAAAAGATCTAACTGCTCTTTCCCATTCAAAGATCTCTTGAACTTCATCGATTAAAACAAAAACCTTCTTCTGCTCTTCCTGAACCTTTTTTACATACAGATTAAGATCTTTATAGTTCTTGATATCATCAAAATCCAAATCTTCTTTATCTATATAAATCACCTGATTATCTGTACTCGCTTCTAGTACAGATTTAACCTGCTGTAACAAAAAAGTTTTGCCACTTCTACGCATACCTGTGATAATTTTGACCACAGGACTAAAAAGAAACTGCTTTAGTTGATCAAGATAGATCGACCTTTTTACAATCACAAAAGTTTCGCCTCTAGACTAAACTTACCACAAAAGAGTAAAAAGTTTCACCTCTAGACTAAAGTTTTCAGAGAGCATTAGAAACTGCCCACGGATGACCTAATCTTGCATGTGCTATTATCTTATAAATGCCTTCAGCCGTTTCACGTACTCAGCTAAAACACCTACCAGTAGTACAGATTAAGCCTGGAACTACTGAAATTCTTACTCCAGAGAATTTAGCTCAGCATACTACTCGAAATAGCATAGTACCAGGAGAACCTGTATTATCAAATTATGCTGGAAATTATGCTGGAAAAGCAAAAGATGTTGCTGAGCAAGTTGCATTAGGAAACAACCCTGTTTTCTTCAAGAACTATTTTGATAAATTATTTTCTATTGACCTCATAAAGGAAGATAAAAAAGGTAATCTCAAGCCAGGAAAAGATGAGAGCCTAAAAAGCTGGTTTTTTAGATGCTTGGATTCTCTACAAAAACCACTTTATACTGCTCTAATTGAATCATGGAAACATGCACACAGAGCGTATTATGAAAAAAATCCAGAAATCTTAATGGCCAAAATGCAGGAGAGGCTCGATCAAGGAAAAATTAAAAAAATACCTGAAGATTCAAGGGGAATAAAACAAGAGCTGGATAATATCTTGTTTATTAATGGTCCGTCTGCAGAAGCAGAGCACGCTGCAAGCAATGTTCTAGTGGACTCTATGAAAAATTCTTTCAAATTATCAAATTCATACTATCTTAGATCTCATCTTGACTTCAATGCCTTTCAAAAATTTACAGAAGCCTATAGAAAAATCTATTTTGCTTTAAGTGAGCTCTTTATAAATGTTGAATTAGATTTGAGTCAACTTATACGAGCTAATCCTTTGAAATTTATCCAAATCAATAAAAGCAAAGATAACGGTGGTATTTACTTAAGCTTTAAGAAAGAAGCCCTAGAGACTGCTATGAAATCTATCGAACCTAAGTTGCATGGAGAAAATCCTGCTTGTCCACATATCAATATTGCAACTGGATGTCCTTTCAGGCAAGTAAACAAAAGTAAAGATGAAGGTAAAAACGAAAACTTCTTAATGAAAATATACGACTACATGCAAGAACAGGTCGAAAAACACTTTGGAAAGGACTTTGATGCTCTAGTTAATCAAAAAGTTTAGTACGGACACGAAACTTACCACAAAAGAGTAAAAAGTTTCACCTCTAGACTAAAGTTTTCAGAAAAGAGTAGGAGCCCTAAGCAGCAATAGCTGAATCAGGATTAATCTGTAAGCCAGGACCTTGAGTAGTACTAATATAAGCAGACTTCATATATGTACCCTTAGATGAATTAGGCTTGTTTTTTTGAATTTCTTGAACTGCTGCCTGCAGATTTTTCATTAGATCTTCATCAGAAAAACTAGAATTACCAAAAGGCAAATGAACGACAGCACCTGTTTTTTCAGCTCTAAAACTTACTTTACCAGCTTGAAGATCTTTTACAGCCTTTGCAACATCAGGTGTAACAGTACCGTCTTTAGGGTTTGGCATCAAACCTCTTGGACCAAGCACTCTACCAAGCTTACCAAGCATAGGCATACAATCAGGACTTGCAACTAAAACGTCAAAATCCATCCAGCCTTCTTCGATTTTTTTAACAAGCTCTTCAGTGCCTGCTTCCATCGCGCCAGCAGCTTTAGCCTCAGCAACTTTCTCACCTTTAGCAACAACAGCAACTCTCACTGTTTTACCAGTACCAGCCGGTAAAGAAACAGAAGCTCTTACTTGTTGATCATTAGCTTTAGTATCGATACCAAGTTGAATAGAAAGCTCAAAAGTTTGTGCGTATTTATCACTACAATTCTCGCTAGCGAAAGTCTTTAAAACTTCTATTGCTTTTTTTGCATCAAGTTTGCCTTTATTCTCGGCACTAATTTCTTTGATTTTCTCTTGTCTTTTTGATAGTTTAGCCATTATGCAGTCCTCACTACTCCCATACTTCTTGCTGTACCAGCAATGATATTTTTTGCCGCTTCGATGTCGTTAGCGTTTAAATCTGGCATTTTTTGTTGAGCAATTTCTTCTAATTGCTGCTCAGTAACTTTGCCCACTTTATCCATATGAGGCACAGCCGAACCTTTTTTCAAGTTTAGTTTCTTTTTAACAAGAACAGCAGCTGGCGGCTCTTTAAGAATAAAAGTGAATGATCTATCTTCATAAACAGTGATGATCACCGGAATAACAAAACCAGCTTTATCCTTTGTAGCATCGTTATATGCTTTACAAAAGTCCATAATATTAACACCGTGCTGACCGAGTGCAGGGCCCACAGGAGGTGCAGGATTTGCCTTGCCGGCCTCGAGTTGCAAGTTAATATATCCAGATATCTTTTTTCCAGGTTTCGCCATAGCAGAAAAGTTATTCTAGCAAGACAGGTCGATGTTAAGCTTAAAATTAAACGAATATGTCACATAAAGAAATCATAAAACTAGCTTTATCAGAGGACTTATACCCTTTAGGAGACCTTACCAGTAACCTTTTGGTGAGCCCCTTTAAATTAGGGGCAGCAAAAATCATCGCCAAAGAGAAAGGAATACTGGCTTGCTCCAATATATTAGTTGAAGTTTTACAAGCTTTTTGCGAGCTTATGGAAGTACCTGAAAGTGGTGAAATAAATTTTCTTGTTGCAGATGGTAAAAGCTTTGAAGTTGGAGATGAAATAGCCAATTTCACCACGCCAGCGCAAGTGATATTAGGAGCAGAAAGAACCATTTTAAATTTTCTACAAAGATCTTGTGGTATCGCCACAAAAACTAAAAGCCTAGTAGAAAAAATCGAAGCTTATAATTGCCAACTATTAGATACTCGCAAAACTATTCCTGGACTAAGAAATTTTGAAAAAGAAGCCTTTGGTTGGGGAGGAGGCACAAGGCACCGCTACAACTTAAGCGATATGGTACTCATCAAAGAAAACCACCTTAAGTTTATGGAAGATGAGGAAGGAAATCTTTTACAAAAATTACGTCTATGTAGAGCCAAATTAGAGGAAATCTCAAGCAAAGAACTACAACAAGATGGATCGCCAAAAATCAAAATGGAAATCGAGATCAACGAAGACAATCTTGGGCTACTAGATTCAGTCTTGGAAAGCCCGGTAGATATAATCATGCTTGATAACTTTGAGCCTGGAAAAGCAAGTGAAATTATTGAGAAAATACGTAGTGCCAATGCCGAAATCAAAATTGAACTAAGTGGCGGTATTAATTCTGACAGCATAGCGAGCTACGCTCAAACAGGTTGTGATTATATTTCAACAGGAAGTGTTTATACTGATGTGCGTAATTGCGATTTGTCTATGTTGATTTCTTGAGAATTTCCTGAAAAAACTAATCCTCAAAAATTACATGCTTGGGATCTTCTTCATCACCCTCAAAAGCACCTTGGTCTTTAGCCTCTTTGAAAAAATACCAGGCAACTAAAGCAAAAAGAGCGCACACTAAACCTGGGCCAGCCCAGACCCAAGCGCCACCTTCATTCAATATACAATTCGGGCACATAACTATATTTTACAAGTTATTGAAGATCCACTAGAAAACTTCTTTATTTAGGTTTAGCGACAAACCCTTAAAAAAGAAAATCAAAAATACAAAACTTAGCAAGTGCACCAATGGATACAAAAGTCATGGTCATGGCTGCAACTCTAAATCTAAAATCGCCCTTTTTCTCATGAAACAAAAGACTATAAGCGTGACACACTCTACCAAGTAGAAAAACCCCTGCAAAAATATTTAAAAGCAAAACAGAAAAATGATTCAGTTCTAAAACCAAAAACAAAATCAAAAACATCGGTGAATATTCTGTAAAATTACCCTGAGCACGCATAGCAGCTTCAAGCTCAGCGTCGTTACCACCAAAAAATCTAACCTGTTTTTTGCGTCTTCTAAGTATCGTAAACACGCTCAAAAATATGAGCATATAAGCTAAAACAGCTGCGTAGATTAAAGTGAATTTTATTTCTAACATAAGATTGATTCTAAGCCATTATACTTTTGTGTCATCCTGTGATACAATATGCATCAATTATGAAAGAAATGGAAGACTTGGTGGGAGTTCCAGAAAAAATTACTACTCTAGGACCTCAAGACGAGAAACAGATCAAAGTCTTTACGGGCAGGGCAAACCCGCTACTGGGGAAGGAAATTGCAAAAGAGCTGGGTCTTGAACTTGGCAAAATTACCATCAAACCTTTTGCTGATGGCGAGCTTTACGTGCAAATTCAAGAGAGCGTTCGTGGACACGAGATCTTTTTAATACACCCAACCCATTCGCCAGTAAATGAAAACATCATGGAACTTTTAGTGATGATAGACGCACTAAAAAGAGCTTCTGCAAAACACATCAATGTCATCATGCCTTATTTTGGTTACGCGCGCCAAGACAGAAAAGCTGCTGGACGTGAGCCTATTACTGCAAAATTAGTTGCCAAGCTTATTGGAGAAGCGGGTGCTGATCGGGTTTTATGTCTTGATCTGCACTCAGAACAAATAGTCGGTTTCTTTGATTGCTTAGTCGATCATGTTTACGCTAACCCTGTCATCATCGACTACATCAAAAGATTTATCGGTATTGAAAACCTTGTCATTGTGTCACCTGATGTTGGTGGTGTAAGAAGAGCAAGAGCATTTGCAAAGCAACTTGGTGATGCACCGATAGCTATAGTAGATAAACGCCGTCACTTGGACAAACAAAACTACGTTGAAGTTATGAACATCATTGGTGAAGTTGATGGTATGACAGCTATCTTAATTGACGATATTATCGACACCGCTGGGACTATGTGCCAAGCAGCACAGCTTATCAAAGATCAGGGTGCTGAAAAAATCTTTGCTTGTGCGACCCATGGAGTTCTTTCAGGTCCCGCTTTTGAACGTATCGAAGCCTCACCTATTGAAGAGTTGATTGTCACAAACTCTATACCGCTAGCTCCTATCTGGATTCAATCAAGCAAAATCAAACAAATCTCAGTAGCGCCATTTTTAGCTGAAGCTATCCGCCGCATTTATACTGGTGATTCTGTTTCAGGATTATTTATTTAATTTACTAGGTCTCAGTGATAGTGACAATTCAAGAAAGAATTAAAACAGTCGCTCAAGAGATAGGATTCATAGATGTTAAATTTGCATCAACCCAACCTCTTCTAAAAGAAGAAAAAAGATTTTTTAAATGGCGTGAATCTGGATACGCAGCTGGCATGGAATACTTACTCAAGGCAGATCCCATCAATGCCCGTCCTGAGTTTTTACTCGAAAATGCAAAGAGCATCATCATGCTCACAGCTAATTATTACTCTCCTTGTCCGCCTAAACCTGATGATGGTAATAATTACGGCAGAATCTCTTCTTATGCAACAGGGCTTGATTATCATAAAGTTCTCAAAAAAAAAGTCAAAGATCTAGTAGAAGCGCCTGAACTTAAAAGTATCTTTGAAAAAGCAAGGTTTTTTACAGATGCAGTACCACTCTTAGAAAAGTCTTTTGCTATTGAAGCTGGCTTAGGATTTAGGGGGAAAAATTCCTTACTTTTATCTCGCGATTCAGGTAGCTTTAACTTTATTTTAGAGCTCATCACTGATATTGAAATTGATTCACATCCTTACCCCAGTAATGATATTGGCTGCGGTGCTTGTAGCCGTTGTGCTGATATTTGTCCAACAAATGCCTTTCCAGAACCCTATGTCTTGGATTCCAATAAATGCATAAGCTATTGGACTATAGAAACCAAAGATCAAGAGATACCAGAAAAACTTTCAAACAATTTTGGTGACTGGCTCTTTGGCTGTGATTTATGCCAGACTATCTGTCCTTACAACGGAAGGCTTGAAAGAAAAAACATACTTCCAAAACCTTTTGCTGAATTTAATCCCGAAAATGGTTTTGGACATTGGCTCGATCTCAATGAAATTCTAGATCTAGAAGAAAATAAATTTAGCAAATCTCAGCTACTAAAAAGACTCGAAAAGCACAAATTTTTAGATGAAAAAACACTTCCTAGTATAAAAAAATATATTGCAAAACAAGAGCATATTACAGAGGAAGTTCTCGACCATATTTTTCAAATAAAATTTGCGCGAACCGCTTTACTAAGACCAAAAAGAAAAGGCTTGATCAGAAACGCCAAAATAGTTTTAAATAACGCCAACCAATCCCAGCTGACCGAGATTTGATTGTGCTTGAGGACTTCTCATAAAATCAATAAATTTAGCTTGTCCGCTATTAAGATCACCTGCTGATATCAAGTAGATGTATCTAGTCAATGGATACTCACCACGGCGAACCAAATTAGCATTGAGAGTACCATCGTTATTAATAGGTTTAGAGCCTTTTTCATTAAAGATGCTAGCTATTTTTAAAATTTTGACTTTCTTGGTATGCATCAAAGAACTCAAACTAGCATAAGCAATAGCATTTGGATTAGAAGCAACCAAATCAATCATCTGGCTTGGAGTATAAATATGAATAGTCTCCTGGCTAACTGGCTCAGAGTACATGACTCTATCAGTAAAGAATGCAAAAGTACCACTTTCTTTTGACAAAGAAAACCTTGTAATTTTCTGCTTTGATTTTAAAAGAGGATTTGCTTGATTCCAATTAATAGAATCCTGCTTATAAATCTCTTTAAGTTGATCCATAGTAATCATAGTAGCTGGGTTAGATGGGTGGACAAAAACAGCAACTGAATCTAATGCCACTCTATGATCAGCCAGAGGCCTACCAAAACGAGCAGCTTTTTTTCTATCATCAACACTTGGAATTTTAGAACTGGCTGCAAGAGAAATTTTTCCATCAACTAAATCTCGAATCGCTATACCACTATCACCACCCTCGACAGAAACATCAATTTTCGGATTAGCTGCAATGAAATTGTTTTTGGTTAAATCATAAATATTCAAAACAGATTTTGTACCTTGAACTTTAATTGTGCCGACAAGTTCAGGACGAGAAACAGAACTCAGCTTTCGATCGGATCTGTATTCTTTTACAAGAGATGTGACTCTAGTAGCCGATCTATCAAAAAACATGTTGTAGACCATAAATCCTGCAAAAACCAAAACAACAATAAACATCAAAAAAGAAACTATGGATAAACCAGGTTTTGATTTTTTTTGAACAGGTGCAGATTTTGGTTTTTGGGGAGCTTGAGAGCTTTTTTTGGGCTTTGGTTTCTCAGACCGGGTTTTAGTTACAAAGGATTTTAAGGCTATATTGTCAAGAATATACTCAACTCCTTTTTGTAAATAACGATTAGTGGTTGAAAGATTATCGCCTATGTCAATTGCTATAGAGTTTAGATCAGAATTGTACTTGAGATGTAATTCCAAAACACGCTTTATTTTTTTTAGTTCTTGAACAGGAAGATTTGGTTTTTTAATCTTAGGGTTAGCAGAGCTATCCATATCAAGAATATTAATAAGGTTATTAATCTCGATAGCTATAGCTAGCATCTCAGAAATTTGAGTAAGTGAGAATTGACCCGTGTTTCTATACTTATCAACATTAACTGAAAAATCTAAAACAGCAAAAATGATTTCTTTTTTTAGATCAGATGTGCTGGTTACCATTAATTATCACCAGCCTGATTTCTATTAACAACCAAGGAAAAAATCAATTCCTTAGTCTCTAAACTAATAGAGCTTTTGAAAACCTCTTCTACAATTTTTTTTAAATTTTCTTGGTTTTTCTGATCCATTATCTAAGAATTAACTTCGTGCTTAATAGGCATTATCAAATGTAGAAAGTCTTCATCTGAAACAGGCTTAAGTATTATTGGATTAACAGATCCAGACATCTTAAACACAACTTCATCTGAATCTATAGACTTCAAAGGCTCGATTAAGTATTTGACATTAAAAAATATATCAATAGGTTCACCACTATAACTAACAGCAATTTTGTCAGCAGCTTGACCAAAATCCTTGTTTGAAGATTCAACAATTAAACCATCTTCAGAAAAACTAAGTTTGACCAAATTAGTAATTTCATTTGCCATAGTGGCAACACGATCAAGCGATGATAAAAACTCTTTACGGTTGATTTGAGCTGTTTTATCCAAACTTTGAGGAATGAGCTGTTTGTATCTTGGATAACTACCGTCTAACAATCTTGAGACTATGAATCTATCCTCGGTAAAAAATATAACCTGGTTTCCTAAAAACGAAATCTTCACTTCACCATCAATACTGGTATCAAGAATTCTCTGGACATCAGTAATAATCTTAATCGGAACAACAACTTCTTTTTTAGAAAAGCTTACAGAATGCTCAAGAGCCAACTCATAACTAGATAGTCTATTACCATCTGTTGCAGCTATTTCAAAAACCACTGTGCCGTTATCAGGATTCTCTCTTATCCCGAAATATATACCCCCAAGTATATTGTTGATGTCGTACCTAGAAGCAGCAAAATGAACTAGATTTATGATTTTGGAAAATTTGTCTTTGCTGATAGAAAAAAAAGAAGATGTATCAGGTTTTTCTATCTTAGGAAAATCATCAGCTGAAATACCAACTAAATCAAAATTAGAAGTTCGACATTTTAATTTAGCTTTTTGCGTTTCAGGATCAACGATGATGTGAACATCATCTTCATCAAGCTTGCTAACAATTTCCTCTAATTTTTTTGCTGATATAGTGATTTGTCCTTCCTCTTCATTTTGAGAAGGAATTGTTGCTTCAATAGTAAAATCTAAATCTGTTGCATTAAGTTTGAGTTGTCCATTCTCATTTTGAAGAAGAATATTATTAAGAACTGGTTGAACTCCCTTAGCTGGTACTGCTTTTGACACAGACTTGATTGCTTTATCTAATGTATTTTTTGGAACTTTAAGTTTCATGATTAATGTTTATATTATTAAATAATAACTCAAAAGCACTGATTAAGGGGATTTCTTCTTGTTTCAAAAGGATAAACTCTATTCTAAAATAGATTTTTTAATATATATAATTAGTATTAGTAGAGAGAGCTATTTTTTGTTCAAAACCAGTAAAAGCCTTACCAAATATAATGATTTACATGTTCAAAACTCTTCAAAACTAATGACTTTTCTTCAAGTTTCTATTAAAGATAAAGCTTTATCAACAGTTGTAATTAGTTTTGAACATTTATTCTTCAGCTATAACTCCTTTTTCTACAAGGAAATTAACAAGTTTTTTTAGAGAATCTTCAAGGCTTTCTTTGTCAGTTTCGATTATCAAATCTGCATCTAAGGGCTCTTCATAGGGGTCTGAAATTCCAGTAAAGTTCTTTATCTCTCCTGATAATGCCTTTTTGTAGAGACCTTTAGGGTCTCTTGCTTTAACTGATTCTATGTCTGCTTTGATATATACCAAAAGAAAATCTTGGCTTAATGATCGTGCCTGCTCTCTTGCCGATTGGTAGGGAGCAATTACAGGTACTATGGTCAGAACTTTATGCTTTGAAATTTTTCCAGCAAGAAAAGCTATTCTCTCAATATTAGTTAGTCTATCTTCTTTACTGAAACCAAGATCTTTACAAAGATGCTCCCTAACAACATCTCCATCTAGAATTTCTAAGGGGAAATTAGGATCTGATTCTTTCAATTCCAGTACTAATCTATCGGTTAAGGTTGACTTGCCTGAGCCAGACAAACCACTTAGCCATAAAGTAAGACCTTTTTTCAGTTTGTATTTATTGCTCATTTTTAACCACCTTCAGCTTCATTATTTTCATTGATTATTAGTTCTAGTTTTTTGGTAATAACTCCTGAAACATTTAAATCCAACCCATTACCAGTCTTCATATCTAAGCTTACTGGGATGATGGCAAGATCCAAGTTACTTAATAAATCCCTTCTTGATTTTTTTAATCGTTTTTTACTAGTAAAGCTAACAGGAATATTGATGGTATGAGTATTGCCATTAGAAGAAACAGAAAGGCTATCAGTATCTCCTTCTGCTTTGACTTTTAACTTTAGTTTTTCCTCACTACTTGTTGGTCCTTCTTTTTTAAAGCGTACACCTTGATTCTTCCCTTTAGAGTTAGTGCTTTTGAATCTCAACCTTTTGATGACATTACTAACATTACTGTCGTAGTCAAACTTTCCAATAATATTGAGTGTATTAGTTGATAGTTTTGATTTTTTTTTCTGTGGGTTTTCAGTAGTAAAAGTTATGCTGTCTGCATCAATATCAAAATTAGTGAAATCAAATACAAGTGACTCTATATCTGTTTTTGTGACATATTTTGTTGTTAAAGTTTTGACATCAAAATCTGTTTTGGTACGTAGATAGGTGTAAAAATCTACTCTGAATCTTAGTCTTTGAGCTTTTTTGATAATTTGTTCGTTAGAAATATATGTACTGCGATAAATATTACCACCAAGATTTTCACTATCAGCTTCTGGAGTGAATTGATACTCGTGTCTCACAGATCGTTTTTTATTGCCTTTACGATTTAAATCTTTCCTGATGATTTCTAGATTTGATAGCAAAATTGATTCACCTGGATCAAAATTTTCATCAGCCACAGTAGGCTCTAAAAATTTTCCATTATGCTCAATAGTCAGTCTGAACTGTTTTGTTTTAGTTGATACTAAACCTGGTTCATTAGAGATTTCTGTGATCTCAAATTTTGTCAGGACAGGAATCTTTGTTAGAATTTCTCCGTTTTCTTCTGCAATTGCAGGATTAAAAATGAAAAAAGCAATTAATAGAACAATATGCATGTAAAAATTATACTGTCATTGCTAATTAAGAGCATGCTTCAAGTTGATGATAGCTATGAAAAATAAAGTACGACTAGATAAACTTTTAGTAGATTTAGGCTTTTTTGATTCTCGCCAAAAAGCTCAGACCTGCATTATGTCAAATGGAGTCTTCATCGCCGGTAGTCTTGTTAATAAGGCTGGTACACAAATTACAGAGGAGGTTTTCTATCAAGCTTATGAACAAGATTCTGATTACCTTCGTGTTGAGAACAAATTAATGCCTTATGTAAGCCGGGGTGCCTTTAAGCTAAAGCACGCAGCCGAAAAGTTCAGTATTGATTTTCAAGAAAAAGTGATTTTAGATATAGGTGCTTCAACAGGAGGTTTTACAGACTATGCCTTAAAAAATTCTGCTACTAAGGTTTTCGCTGTTGATACAGGAAAAGCTCAACTAGACTATAAGCTGAGACAAGACAAGCGTGTTGTTAATCTTGAGGAGCAAAATTTTCGTCATATCGACGCAAGTTTATTTACTGAGAAAATAGATATAGTAACTATTGATGTTTCTTTTATATCCCTTGCTCTTATTCTAGAAAAACTTTTTGCAATCAGGCCTGTTTTGCATGATACTGCTTTAATAGTTGCTTTGATTAAGCCACAATTTGAAGCTGGTAAAGAGATAATGGATAAATGTAGAGGGGTTATAAGAGACGAAAAAATAAGGCAGGAAGTTCTTAATCAGACTTTGGAAAAAATTAATAAAGTTGGATTTACTAGTCTGGATTTAATTGAATCACCAATAAAAGGAGCAAAAGGCAATATTGAATTTTTACAGCTGCTAAAATTATAGGTCTTTTCGTATTAACATCGTGGAAAAAGTAGTCATATTTTATAACCCTGTCAAGCTAAAAGCTTTATCAAAAGCAGAATCGCTTGCTATAGCCCTAGAGCAAAAAAACTTTGAAGTCGTTGTCAGTGCTACCAAACAGACAGCAGATGATTGGGGAGTCTTGACCAAAGATACTAAACTTGCCGTAGTGCTTGGTGGCGATGGCAGTTTTCTAATCAGTGCACGCCAAGCATATTTATACGATGTAGCCTTACTTGGGATTAATTATGGTCATCTTGGTTTTCTTTCAGAATTCGGAAATGTCTCTATGAGAGATTTTGCTGAAATTATTGCAACGGAAAATTATCAAATTGAAAGACGAAGTTTTATAAAAGCAGAGATTTCTAGCTTAGATACTTCGCTTTATGCTCTCAATGAAATTGTGGTAAACAGAAACAGAAAATCAAATTTATTACTCACTGATTTATATATAGACAAAAATTTATTACATTCTTTTAGATCGGACGGTATTGTCATTTGTACACCAACGGGATCTACAGCCTATGCTCTAAGTGCTGGCGGGGCAGTGATGGATCCTAATATTCATGCTTTTCAAATAGTTCCGATAGCTGCACATTCTTTAAATAGCCGGCCTCATGTTGTTTCTGATTCTCAGGAAATAGTCCTGGAAAGCAACGAGAGCAATTTGAGTTTTTATATTCAAGCTGATGGATATCAGACTTTGGAATTACCTCCTGGAACTAAAATAAAGCTCTCTAGAGCTGAAAATACTTTGAAGCTTGCAAAAATAATTAACGCTGATCGCAATTTTTACTCTATTTTGAGAGATAAAATGAAATGGGGTTCTGTAACTAACTAATGGCAAAAAAAGACGAAGTTGAAATCCTAGTATCTAAGCATATTGAAGACTTGAGGTGTATAGATGATGTACTCTTTGATCCACGCTCATGGTCACCTGATGATCTTAAAGAGGCTTGTAATAATGTTCGCTTTGATACAGATCAAGTCATAGATGAATTTGCTAATTTAACCATTCAATTTTTGATCAAAAACTTTTTCTTTTTACAGCATCAAACTGGACTTTATAATCCGCAAAAAAAGCTTTGGTCGTTATTAGCTCAGGTCAAAAAAATTAAACTTAAAAGCTATACAAAATTGAGACGTAAAGATAGAGACAAGGCAAAAATTTCTGACATTATCATCGAGGACAATAATGCTAGGTTTATTCATGCACGCTTGGTTTACCCTAATTCGGAGCTGCAGTTCCCTGCTTTTAATGATTTACTTTCTAATATTTCAAGTAAATGTGTCGGGCTTTTTTATATCAGTGATCAGGATGGTGATGAGAAGACTATTAAGAGGATCAAAGAAAAAACCAATGCCGAGGATTTCTATGATAAATACAAATCTCCAATCACTAAAAACTGTAGTTTGAATTTGATCAAATATAAAATTCAAGGTGATAAGCTTATATACAATCTGGTACATCCAGACTTGTCCAAAAATGTGGAGGCAGAGTTATGTTTGGTTCATTCATAAAAGGTTTTTGTTTTGGTTTTTTAGCCTTGTTTGTAATGTTTAATTACAATGACAGAGATAGATTACTCTCATTCTTTAAAGATCCACTGAAAAATTAGATATTTTGGTCACTTAAAATTCTGCTGCTTGTAGCCCCATCATGGCATTGCATAGAAATATTTTTTCAGCTGTTTCTAGCTCTTCAGCCATATAAGCCCCTGTATTGATTTTGTTGTTTTCTAGTAAAATTTCTCTTGCTATTCCTGGAAGTAAGTTACAGCTTTGTGTTGGAGTAAAAAGCTCTCCTTGTTTCTGCCAAATGATATTACTAAAACTCCCCTCACAAATCTCCCCTTTGTCATTCTTCCAGATGACTTCATCAAAGTTTACTGGTATAGAAATATCTTCTCGAGGGAAAAACTTGTGCTGCCATTTTGTATCATTTTTTTCAACTATAAACTCTTCTAGAATTTTGATTTTTAATGGCTGATTGAGATTGCGCTGATAGTTTTCTATTTCTATTTTGAATTTACCATCCTTGTCATAAGTTAGCCTCAGTTTGTATAAGTCTCTATCTAGTTTTTTGATAGGATTGATATCCAAATACTCATAGCTTTCAAATATTTTTTTGAATTTATACTGCAGAAAGTTTTTAATCTGATTAAAGAAGAAAAGTTCAAAATTTTCTGGCTCAATGCTTGCTGGTATTTGAAACTTTAGCTCTATGACGCTGTTTTTAAGGCGTTTTAAGTGCCTAAAGATATTCAAGGCAGTAATATTGCCTGAGTTTTCGATGCGCATACTTTCTACTAAGCTTTTAATCATGAAATATCTCCATTAATTTCTCTGCTTTTAGTAGTGTTTCTTGATATTCATCTTCAGCTATAGAGCTAGATGTTATACCTGCACCAGAATGAAAGCTCAACTCTTTTGTTTTTTTATTAAATACTATTGTTCTAATAAGGATATTAAAGCAGCCATAGCCAGAGAATTTATAAAAACCAAGGCTACCAGTGTAAGGGCCTCTCATCTCACTCTCTATCTCTTCAATAATCTCCATTGCTCTTTTTTTTGGAGTGCCTGTAATAGAACCTCCTGGAAAACAAGCTGTCATGATCTTAGTGAAATCAGGAAGCTTGGTATTTTCAATTTTTAAGAGTTTTTCTTTTGTGATTAAGGCAGATATTTTTGATACAAAATGGTATAAATTTTCGTATTTTTCTAGTGACAGAAGCTCTTCAACATTGACACTGCCAATTTGAGCAATGCGGCTTAAATCATTACGAATCAAATCAACAATCATAATATGCTCAGCTTTTTCTTTTTCTGAGATAAGCATACTGTCAAGTTTTTCTAGACTGGCAGTACCTTTGATAGGTGAGCTAGTTATGATGAAATCATCATCCAGCAGTTTAATTTCAAGAAAGGACTCAGGAGAGCTTGAACAGATTATATAGCTGTCTGTTTCTATGAGTGCGTTATAGGGTGCAGGATTGACTTGCTTAAGTTTTGAGTATATTGCCACGAACTCACTTGTATCGGGTTCATGGTCACTTTTAATCTCAAATTTATGTGCAAGATTTGCTTGATAAATATCACCTTCCTTGATGTATTCTTGGCATTTCTTTATTCCATCAATAAAATTTTCTTTCTTAGGTTTTTTAATTTGGTAGTTATTTTTCAGACCTAGCTTTTCAGCCTCTTTATCTGCTTCTATGATTTTTTTGTAGAGCTGAATCTCTAGCTCCCCTTCATAACTCAACAAGGAAACAAAGCCCGCTTCCTCAATCTTCATAAGCTCAGGATTTTGTTTTAGGTATTCGTTGAGTTCTTGAAAGCTGTCAAATTTTTCAATTAGGTCTCTTGCGGTATATGTGAACAGCTGGGGTTCCAGTAAATTGGTCTGCATTAACAATAGTTTTGGTGATGTCAATTTCTACAGCTTGGATCCTTGAAAACTTCTCAAATAAGGCATTGATGATTTCTTGGGCAAGATGCTCTATCAAAAGATACTCTTTTTTTTGAGCTACTGTCCTAGAGATCACAGAAACCTCAGCGTAGTTTACTGTATCATCGATACTATCACTGCTACAGGCTTGGGATAAATCCATCTCCATGGCAAGCTGTATTAGCACAGATTGTCCAAGTATCCTCTCGCTATCATAGATTCCAAGTTTACAGAATGCTTGTAGGTCTTTTAAAAGTACTTTATCCATTAGTTATTTCAGCTTTGAGCTTTTTTATCCTTGCAGAAAACTCTACTGCAAGAGCTTGAGTATCTTTGAGCTCATCACGACTAATGGTGTATTTTCTTTCTATATTGCTGTTTTCTTCTTCAAGAGCTTGGATTTTTTTCTTGAGATCCTCTTCTATTTTGCTAGCAACTGATTTTTCTTCTGTTGTATCAACGCTAACTTCTTGTTCAGCTGATTTGAACTTTGCAAATTCAGTTTCGTAGAATTCAATCTTGTCTTTTAGCTCGCTTGTCTCTTTTTTTGTTGACTCAAAGCTTTCTTCTAGTTTTTTTAGCTCATTGTTCTTTTCATTGATATGTTTTTGTAGTTTACTTATGAGACTAGAATCAATCTTTTTGAGGCTTTGCATTTGGTTGATAGCCTTGCTGATTGATGACTGGGCTTGCTTAAGTGATTCACTAACGCTTTTACCAGAAAAAATACGACTAAACAGATTACGCTTAGTGTTTATTTCTTGCAATACCTCTTTTTGAGCGCTTTCTAAAAGATCATTAGTTTCTTTGATTAATGTATCTTGGTCATTCGGCATGTTGGATCTCCTTGTTTTCTAGTGATGATTCAACCTCACTAGAGTTTTTTGCAGTGTGTTCTTCAAGCGTTTGGATAATTTTTTCTGCTTCTTGGCTCAGATTTTCTTCTTGCTCAGGCTCTGTAGCTTCTTCTGCCTTAGTTTCAGAAGAATAGTCAATTA
>CAWUIS010000002.1:0-26212 GCA_963922625.1 uncultured Candidatus Melainabacteria bacterium
TTGTCAGCAAGTTCTTGTGCATCTCCTCCAACTTCAGAATAATCACTTTGTTTATCAACAGGCGCAAAATTAACCTCTTTAAGATCCTGCCAACGTGGCAATTCATTATCGTTACTTGCTGGCTGAAAACTGTCATCACCTAAAGGTTCGTAGTCCATTTTAGCCAGGATTGCCTGCACCTGACCAAAAATAGTGTTTCCAGGGCCATGGGTATTAGGACTGGTTTGGGATTGAAAATTGAAGGAGCTTGGTCTGAACATAAACTACCTCAAATTATAAAAATCTCAAAAACTCTATTAATAAATATTAGATAGCTTAATCAGTTCTTAAAGAGCCCATCCTCAGTAAAGATAGCCTCTATCAAATGACTGGGGGTAACATCAAAAGCAGGGTTCTCAACACTTACTCCTTTAGCGGCAGTACAAGTTTTATCATTGATATGCGTAACTTCTTCAGACGCGCGCTCTTCAATTTCGATTAAATCTCCAGAGCTCAAAGCCGTATCTATAGAGCTATAAGGAGCAGCCATAAAAAACGGGATTTGATGATACTGGGATGCAATAGCAACTTGATAAGTACCAATTTTATTGGCTGCATCACCATTAGCAGTTATGCGATCAGCTCCAGTAACAACAAAATCAATCTTGCCTTGTTTCATCATATGCGCCGCCATAGTGTCAGCAAGCATGGTCACAGGAATACTGTCATGGGCTAGCTCCCAGGCAGTCAAGCGAGAACCTTGTTGACGCGGACGAGTTTCATTAGAGTAAACCATCTCAACACAATCCATCTCGTATAGTTTTCTGATAACCCCAAGTGCCGTTCCATAACCACCTGTAGCTAGAGCACCAGCATTACAGTGAGTCATGATTTTAAATTTACGTTTGCCAAATTTTTCAATGATGTAATCAGCACCAAGTTGGGACATTTTATGGCAGCGCTCAATATCATCTTTAAAAATCCAATGTGCTTTTTTAAGTAGCTCTTGGTAAATTTCTTGAGAGCTTTGCATCTGCATCATATCAATCACAGCCTTAGATTGATCCAATGCCCACATTAAATTAACAGCAGTGGGACGTGTCCCTCTTAGTAAAGCATCAGCGGCGCATAAGTCTTCACCATGCTTGGCAGCAAAAGCCATGCCATAAGCAGCAGTAATACCAATAAGGGGAGCTCCTCGTACTATCATGTCTTTAATAGCGGTCGCGGCCTCATTGGAATTTTTAATTACCACCCATTTCAATTCATAAGGTAAAAGCCGTTGATCAATTACTTCGATAATTTCTTTATCAGCATTCCAGCAAATAGGCTCTAAGGTTTTTACAGAATTCAGCATGATAATATTGAAGCATGTCAAATCAAAGAACGTTTTTAGCCATCAAACCACCTGCATACAAAAGAGGAGAAGCAGCTGAAATAGTCGAAATGCTTGTAAATTTACTCAAAGATGCAAAGTGCATTGCTATGAAAAGCTATACCCCAAGCAAAGAACTTGCTGAAAAACATTATGCTGCGCTTAGCGATAAGCCATTTTTCCCTGAATTAATCGAAGGTTTTACCGAAGGACCTATTTTAGGTATGGTTTGGGAAGGCGAAGATGTCGTTGCTAAAGCAAGAGAAGCAATGGGAGCAACTGACCCAACTCAAGCAGCAGAAGGTACTATCCGCAAAAAATTTGGTAAAGAAATTAGCGATAACGCTATTCATGGTAGTGATACCGAGCCAGGTTCAGCTGAGCGTGAGGTGGAAATTCACTTTGCAGAGACTAATTTTGCTGAAATTTCTAATCCTACAGAGAAAGCTAAAGAACTTACCCAGATCACTGCGTAAAGACATTTACAAACTTTTAAGATTAAAGCTAGATTTTGCCTGCTTCGGCAGGCTAAAATAGCATTTCGCTTATGTTAAAGATCAGATTACAGAGATACGGCAAAAAGAAAAACCCTGCATACAGGATTTCAGTTATCGAGCATAATAAAAAAAGAGAGGGCAAGCCTACTGAAGTACTTGGCTTTTACAACCCAATCACAAAAGAGTTAGTTTATAACAAAGAAAGAGCTAGTTACTGGCAAGGTGTCGGTGCTAAGCCTTCTGAAACTGTTGCATTTTTGCTCAGCAAAGAGCCTACCCACGATTTAGCTAACGGCCCTTATAAAGCAAGTGCTACTCCACGTGCTGAAAAAATCAAAAATAAAGAAGAGCTTTTGAAGCAAAGTACTAAAAATACTAAAGCTAAGAAAAAGCACGCTGAGGCTGCTGCAGCTAAAGCTGCTGAGGAAGCTGAAGCTAAAGAAGCTCCGGCTGAAGAAGCTAGTCCTGCTAGTTAGTTCTTGATATTACGAAGTTACATAGATCTTTTAGAGAGCTTTTAAATGAACCCTCTTGAAAGCTCTCTATAGCTAGAATTGCTTCATTAGTAAATTCTTCAGCTTTAGCTTTACTTTTCTCAATTGCTTTAGAGCTAGTTATCATTTCGAATATTTCCAGTGCTAGTTCATCATTAGTTTCACTAGCAAGTTTTACGATCTTTTCTTTAAGGGTCGATTCAATTGCCTTATCCTCGAGAGCGTAAAGCACTGGTATGGTAATTTGCCCTTCTTTAAGATCGGCAAAAGCCGGCTTACCTAAGGACTGAGAGTCTTCAGTGTAATCTAAAATATCATCAACAATTTGAAACGCCATGCCAAGTTTGTTACCAAAGCGCGCGCAAGCTTCAATCTCTTGAGCAGAACATTCATTAACAATTGCTGCTGCTTTAGTGCTGGCTTCAAACAAAGAAGCAGTTTTTTTAAAGGTCTTTAAAAAGTAATAATCCCAATCCAGCTCAGTAGAAAATTTCTTTTCGACTTGTCTAATTTCACCATCACAAAGATCAGAAAGAACACCAGCATAAAGAGAGGTGATCTCATTAAGACCAAGCTTCCCTAAATTAACTGCTGCTCTTGCGAACATAAAGTCACCACTTATAACAGTAAGAGCATTGTCCCATTTGGAGTTGGTGCTCGGCTTACCACGGCGCACTAGCGAATTATCGATGATGTCATCATGAACAAGGCTAGCAGTATGAATCAACTCACTAATTTCAGCAACTAAAAATATAGCTTCCTGGTTAGCTTTTTTGCCAAGCAAACCATTAACAAGAAAACTCAGAACTGGTCTGATTCTCTTACCACCGGCAGAGAAAATCTCATCTAAAATCACAGATAGAGAATGAGACTCTGAAGAAATATTGTCTAATCTTTTTTCAAGCTCTTGAATTTCATCTTGGACAGGTGAAATAATGTCAGTAATTGATTTGCTCGTTAGGTTGGGCATTAGTCTATTTTATCAACAATGCAAGACGAAGATTTCATGAATCATGTTCTAGAGTTAGCAAAAACGGCTCCAAGTGAGGAAATACCTGTTGCTGCTATCTTAGTTGAGGACAATATCATCATTGCAGAGGCTGTTAACAGCCGGCAAAAAGACAAATCCATACTAGGTCACGCTGAAATTAATGTCATGCAAATTGCAGCAAAAAAGAAAAAAGACTGGAATTTATCTAATTGCACTCTCTATGTTAATTTAGAACCTTGCGCCATGTGTGCTGGTGCCATTTTACAAGCTCATATTCCAGAAGTGGTTTTTGCAGCTTACGACATCAAGTCAGGGGCTCTTGGATCACGCTTCAATATCTATAACAAAAATCTCAAAATCAAAGGTGGCATTCTGGAGGCAGAAAGCTTGAAGATATTGCAAAGCTTTTTTCATCAATTAAGAAACTCAACTAATGGTTGAAGCTCATTTTCAAAGCGTTTCCATTTCTGTAAACTAGTTTTATAAATTGGTTGCCGCACCTGGGTAATACTTGCTGTTGAAACTGACTTTTTATTTTTGTGAAACTCAAGACAGTTTTCCTCCCAATCTAAACCGATAAATTCTAATAAATCACGAGTCTTTTCTTCCTGATTAGAAATCAAATCTTCGTATTGAAGATCAAAAATAAAATCTGGCAAAAGCTCATGCCAAGCCTGCATTAAAATTTGATAGCTTTTATAGTAACGTCCAAGTTCTTCAAGATTAAAGCTATGATATTGACCCACTGTAAACATCTCTTTGTAATTAGAGAGACAAGTATCCATAGAATCTCGTTTGACATGAATAACTTTTGCATAAGGCAAAATCAAACGGATCATCGGTAAGTAAATAAAGTTAGCAGGCATTTTGTCACATATATATTTCTGCTGAAAACCATGTTGCTGCAAAAGACCAATATAAGCATCACCTTGTTTTTGCAAATCCTCAATTGAAGTATCTTTCAAGTAAAGAGGAAAGCTTTTATTATTCATTTTAATAACCTGAGCTAGGTACTGAAGCTCGCCAGCACCATGTATCTTTGAATGGCTTGCAAGGATCTGCTCAACAAGTGTAGTACCAGACCTGGGCATTCCTAATATGAATATAGGAACCGTCTTAGCCTGAATCGGAGCTGATGATTTTGCCGCCATCAAGTCTTTAGAAAAAATTTGTGCTAGCAGCTCAAAATCACTTTCATCTTTTTCTACAGAGTATGTAAAACTACTTCTTCTTAAATCATTAGCAAGCTTATAGTTTTCAAATGCCTCTCTATAGTCACCAAAATTTTCCAAAATCTTACCCAAAATTGCATGCAAGTTAGACTTATCTATCAAGGAGTGGTCATATTTTAATTGCTCATAAACCTTATCGACAAAAGCATCTCCTTTTTTAAATTTCTTGTTATTACCAAGATTTTTATAAGGTGCTATGTACTTAGGCTCTATTTCTATCGCTTTTTCAAAGGCCGCAAAAGCCTCTTCCTCTCTTCCAAAACCTAACAAGGTATAGCCTAAAGCGTTATATAAAATTGGACTTTTAGAATCTTTTTCAACAGCCTTTTCAAGTATCTCTAAAGCTTCAGTAGCAGCATCCAATATGATTAATATATGGCATATTTTCGTAATAGCTTCATAAAAACCGCTTTGAGAATAGCAAGTACGAAAAGCCAAAATAGCATATTGATAAGCCTCTATATCAAAGACAGCAATATTTTCAAAATCCATTCCAAGCTTAAAAAATCCATTTGGATCTTCAGTAGCACTTTGTTGCAATTTTTCTAATTCTTGGATTTTATTTTTTAAAACCTGCGAGTGCATACGGCACATTATAAGCCAAGACTCTCATAATCTTAGCTGAAATAAAAGAGAGGCTCCGCCTACCCAAGCATCTGCCTCTCGTCTCCCTTATAAGTAAAATTACTATGGTAATAAGTTCATCGCAATTTGTGGCGTTGAGTTAGCTTGTGAAAGCATCGAAGCTGCAGATTGCTGAAGTATCTGATTTTTCAACATTACTGAAGACTCTGAAGCCACATCCACATCTCTAATTCTTGATCTTGATGCTGACGCGTTTTCTGCAGCGACATCAACATACTCTGATCTTGACTCTAAAGAGTTTTGTACGGCACCAAGATAGGATCTCATGGTCGAAACATTATTAATTAAGGTATCAAGGTTTGTTAGAGCATTTGTGGTTGCCGATGTTGTAGTTCCATCTAAAGCAGCAACAGAAGTACCAGCAACATTGAGAGCATGCAGCTCAAAATCAAGCCCTTCCGAAAGAGCACCAGCACTTGAAGTAGCATCAACATCGATATCGATTCTTGTTAGATCAACACTAAAGGTTTCAGAATTATTGGCACCTGTTTGAATTGTCTTTGCAGTACCACCAACTAAAAGATCTTGACCATTAAATTTTGTCGCTTTAGCAACATCATCAATAGTTCTCACTCGCTCATTAAGCTCTCTTTGAATAGCACCAAGCTCATCACTTGAGTTAGTGTCATTTTCAGCTTGCACAACAAGCTCTCTGATCCTCTGTAAATTGTCTTGAACAATAGAGAGTGCTCCCTCAGCCGTCTGCACCATTGAAATACCGTCGCCAATATTTTGCTTAGCTTTACCTAAACCTCTTATCTCAGAGGTCAAGCCTTCTGATATTGACAAACCAGCAGCATCATCTCCGGCTCTGTTAATACGAAAACCTGTTGATAATTTCTCAAGAGATTTTTGCATTCCCATAGTATTTTTACTAAGAGCTCTCTGAGCAAAAAGACTTTGTACGTTAGTATTTACTGTTATTGACATTTGTGTTTCCTTTAAGTTTTAAATTAGTGAATTTTCAGTGAATTACGGCAGCAAGTTCATTGCTATTTGTGGTGTAGAGTTTGCCTGCGAAAGCATTGAAGCTGCAGATTGCTGAAGTATCTGATTTTTCAACATTACTGAAGACTCAGAAGCTACATCAACATCTCTAATTCTTGATCTTGATGCTGATGCATTTTCAATTGCTACATCTACATATTCCGATCTTGATTCTAAAGAGTTTTGCACTGCGCCTAGGTATGATCTCATTCTAGAGACATTACCGATTAAAGTATCTATTGCTGTTAAAGGGCTTGCCGTTTGAGCTGAAGCTGCTGTTGAGTTAGTATCTAAAGCAGCAACACTTGAAGCACCTGTATCTGTAACTTTCAACTGGTCTAATCTAAGATTGACACCCTCTGACAAAGTACCATTTCCAGAAGTTTCATCAATCTCAATATCTATACCTGTATTAGCAGAGCCACCGGCAAGATCAATATTGAAAGTCTCACCATTGTTGGCACCTGTTTGAATTTGTTTATCGGTTCCACCAACTAACAAATCATTACCATTAAATTTCGTAGCTTTTGCAACATCATCGATAGTTCTCACTCGCTCATTGATTTCTCTTTGAATTGCATTTAATTCATCATCAGAATTAGTTCCATTCTCTGACTGAACCACAAGTTCTCTGATTCTTTGCAAATTATCCTGGACAACTGAAAGAGCTCCCTCTGCAGTTTGAACTAATGAAATACCATCACCGATATTTTGCTTTGCTTTACCAAGACCTTTAATTTCTGAGGTCAAACCTTCAGATATTGATAGACCAGCAGCATCATCACCCGCTCTGTTAATACGAAAACCTGTTGATAATTTCTCAAGAGACTTCTGCATATTCATGGTATTTTTACCAAGTGCTCTTTGAGCAAATAAACTTTGTACATTAGTGTTAACTGTTATAGACATTTTCTTTCTCCAAGTTGCGTATTAAGCTTGACACTTATTACTATCGGTCGTATAGACTAGTATCTTTAGAGCTTTGTTGGAAATTTTTCTAATTTTCTAAGCCTAGTATTTTTTTCGTATGGGCGTAGCCAAAAAAAGCAAAGCCTTACTCTGAAACAATCAGAGTAAGGCTTTGAGCAAAATTTTATTTATCTAACTATTAAACTAAGGAAGCAGGTTCATAGCAATTTGCGGAGTTGAATTTGCTTGAGACAGCATTGAAGCAGCAGATTGTTGCAGTATTTGATTTTTCAACATTACTGAAGACTCAGAAGCCACATCTACATCTCTAATTCTTGATCTTGATGCTGAAGCATTTTCTACAGCGACATCTACATACTCTGATCTTGATTCTAAAGAATTTTGTACCGCACCAAGATAGGATCTCATCCTTGATAGATTACCGATCATGGTATCTAAATCAGCGATAGAACCTGTCGAGAGCGTTGTACCACTTCCAGCAGCAACACCACTACCACCTACATGAAGAGCATTTAGAGCGGCACCAGCACCTTCACCAATACTACCTGCAGTAGTAACTGAAGTGTCTACATCAATACCCACACCTGCACCGGCAGCAAAAGTAACCGTCATCGTCTCATTATTATTAGCACCAGTCTGAATGGTTTTGTTACCGTGACCTGTTTCACCAGCCTTAAGTAAGTTATTGCCGTTAAATTGTGTTGCTTCAGCAATATCATTAATAGTTGTAACTCTTTCGTTCACTTCTCTTTGTATAGCATCTAGCTCATCATTAGAGTTAGTACCATTTTCAGCTTGAACAAAAAGCTCACGGATTCTTTGAACATTGTCTTGGATGATAGAAAGGCCACCTTCAGCAGTTTGGACCATTGAAATAGCATCACCAATATTTTGCTTTGCTTTATTCAAACCATTAATTTCAGAGGTAAGACCTTCTGAGATTGAAAGACCAGCTGCATCATCACCAGCTCTATTAATACGAAAACCTGTTGACAATTTTTCAAGAGATTTTTGCATATTCATAGTGTTTTTACCAAGTGCTCGCTGAGCAAAAAGACTTTGTACGTTTGTGTTTACCGTTATTGACATTTTTTTTCTCCAGTACAGAAGACTTGAAAGCCTTCAATATTTACTATCGGCTAACTAGACTAGATTCTTGAATGAAATTTAATACAATCTGACTAAAGCCAGCAAACTAAGGTAATAAATTCAATGCAAGTTGTGAATTAGAATTTGCTTGACTCAACATAGAGGCAGAAGCTTGTTGCAAAATTTGATTTTTCAACATTTTTCCTGACTCTGCAGCAACATCAACATCTCTAATTCTTGACCTTGAAGCCGAAGCATTTTCAATGGCTACATCCACATACTCTGATCTTGATTCTAAAGAGTTTTGCACTGCACCAAGATAAGATCTCATCGTTGAAACATTATCAATCAAGGTATCAATATTTGTTAAAGCATTAGAAGTTACTGCCGTTGTACTACCATCCAAGGCTGCAACGGTAGTAGATCCGCCCAGATGTAAAGCATGTAATTCAAAATCTACTCCTTCTGAAAGACTACCAGCAGCAGATGTCGTATCTATATCAATATTAATCCTACCTGCAATATCGATATTTAAGGTTTCACCATTATTGGCTCCAGTTTGAATTTGCTTGTCAGTACCACCAACTAAAAGATCCTCACCATTAAACTTTGTTGCCTTTGCAACATCATCAATAGTCCTAATTCTTTCATTAACTTCTCTTTGTAAAGCATCTTTTTCATCATTTGAATTAGTGCCATTTGAAGCTTGAACCACTAATTCTCTAATTCGTTGAAGATTATCAGAAACCACTGACAATGCTCCTTCAGCGGTCTGCACCAATGAGATACCATCACCAATATTCTGCTTAGCTTTTCCAAGACCTTTAATTTCTGTTGTCAAACCTTCAGAGATTGAAAGCCCTGCTGCATCATCGCCAGCTCTATTGATTCTAAAACCTGTTGAAAGTTTTTCTAAAGACTTTTGCATACTCGTGGTACTTTTACCAAGAGCTCTTTGTGCAAATAAACTTTGCGTATTTGTATTAACTGTAATCATTTCCCTCTCCCATGACCTACAAAACTGTCGGTCACTTATATCTATCGGTCATTCAAACTAAATTCTTGAATCTAATTTAAAAAACTTTTTGATAGAAAACATAAAAAACTTAGCTCCCAACTTTCAAGCCTCAGCCAAAAGGCTAAGCATCAAAAGTCAGGAGCTAAGAGCGTCTAATGCGCCTCTGTTTATCCCAAATAAAATTTTGAAAATTATGGAAGTAGATTCATTGCTATCTGTGGCGTTGAATTAGCCTGTGATAGCATCGAAGCTGCAGATTGTTGCAGTATCTGATTTTTCAGCATCACAGAAGATTCTGAAGCCACATCTACATCTCTAATTCTTGATCTCGATGCAGAAGCATTTTCAATTGCTACATCCACATACTCTGATCTTGATTCAAGTGAATTTTGCACCGCACCAAGATATGATCTCATTCTTGAAAGATTACCGATCATGGTATCTAGATCATCTAATGGAGTTGTAGTTGCAGCCGAAGTACCAGTACCAGGAGCCGCCTGTCCACCAACACTCGCTGCATTATTATCAGTAACTTTGAGGTCGTCTAAAGCAAATGTTGTACCTTCACCGATACTACCTGCTGTAGTAACCGAGATGTCAACATCGATACCTGCAGCTGTACCAGCGGCAAAGGTTACCGTAAGACTTTCACCATTGTTGGCACCAGTTTGAATCGTCTTATTTCCGTGACCAGTTTCACCAGCTTTAAGTAAATTATTACCATTAAATTGAGTAGCCTTAGCAATATCATCGATAGTTGTAACACGCTCATTAATCTCTCTTTGGATAGAGTTCAATTCATCTCTTGAATTAGTACCATTTTGTGACTGAACAACAAGCTCTCTAATTCTCTGGACATTGTCTTGAATAACAGAAAGCCCTCCCTCAGCGGTTTGTACCATCGAAATGGCATCACCAATATTCTGCTTAGCTTTGTTTAAACCATTAATTTCTGATGTTAGACCTTCTGAAATTGATAAACCTGCAGCATCATCGCCAGCTCGATTAATTCTAAAACCTGTTGATAATTTCTCAAGAGATTTTTGCATATTCATGGTGTTTTTACCAAGAGCTCTTTGCGAGAATAAGCTTTGTACATTTGTATTTACTGTGATTGACATAATATGATTTTCCTTTTTTAACCTATAATTTCATTTAGCTACGGGAGCAAGTTCAAAGCCAATTGAGGTCCTGAATTTGCTTGACTTAGCATAGAAGCAGATGACTGCTGTAAAATCTGACTCTTTAGCATTTTTGAAGACTCAGAAGCAACATCAACGTCCCTAATTCTTGATCTTGATGCTGAAGCATTCTCCATTGCAACATCTACATACTCTGCTCTAGACTCAAGTGAGTTTTGGTAAGCACCAATAGTACTCCTCATTCTTGAAACATTACCAATAATAGTATCTAATTGAGCTAGAGTACCTGTTTCAGCTGTCGTAGAACCATCTTGAGCAGTTAAACTTGTGCTACCTCCGAGGTGCATTGAACTAAGTGCAAAATTCTCACCTTCAGAAAGATGACCATTACCTGAAGTAAGGTCTACATCAATTTCTATACCAGTGTTTGCAGCACCACCTTGAAAGTCCAGATTAAAAGTTTCGTTGTTATTAGCACCAGTTTGAATACTAAAATCAGATCCACCTGTTAACAAAGAATTGCCATTGAAACTGACTTGGTCACCAATATTTTCAATGGTAGTAATTCTTTCATTAACTTCTCTTTGAAGTGCATCAAGTTCATCGTTAGAGTTAGTTCCATTTTCAGCTTGAACTTTAATTTCACGAATTCTCTGTAAGTTGTCTTGAATAACCGATAGACCACCTTCAGCAGTTTGTAGCAATGAGATACCATCACCAATATTTTGCTTAGCTTTACCAAGTCCTCTAATTTCTGAAGTCAAACCCTCTGAGATTGACAAACCAGCAGCGTCATCACCAGCTCGATTAATCTTAAAACCTGTTGACAATTTCTCAAGAGACTTTTGCATATTCATGGTATTTTTACCAAGTGATCTTTGAGCAAAAAGACTTTGTACATTAGTGTTTACAAATACTGACATTATTTCATCCTCTCCTACACTCTATTGTGCTTGATTATATGTATCGGTTATATGAACTAGATTCTTTAGTTTAATTGGAATTTTTTTCACTTTTTTTTTGCCGAAATTTCACACATTCAAAAACTTTTAGCTCCTGACTTATCAATTCAAGAAAACTCAAAAAGATCTAAGCCAGGAGCTAAAAGCTGTGTGTGACGTGATATGGAAAATTATGGAAGTAAATTCATTGCTATCTGTGGTGTTGAATTAGCCTGTGATAGCATCGAAGCTGCAGATTGTTGCAGTATCTGATTTTTCAGCATTACTGAAGATTCCGAAGCCACATCTACATCTTTAATTCTGGATCTCGATGCTGAAGCGTTCTCAATAGCAACATCTACATATTCTGACCGCGACTCTAAAGAGTTCTGCATCGCACCAAGGTAAGATCTCATTCTTGAAACATTACCAATAATAGTATCCATCTCATCTAGACTAATAGTTGTATTGTTACCGCTACCTCCAACAGAATCTACACCAGTTGCTCCACTGAGGTGAATTTCATCAATTGAAAAACCATCTGTCGTAAGACCTTCTACTAAAAAGCCCATGGTACCAGTGGTAGAAGCGGTATTCAATTCGGTAGTAACACTCAAATCCATACCAGTATTTGCAGTCTGACCAGCTCTCAATACTAGAGATGCTGTTTCACCATTATTTGCGCCTGTTTGAATAGTCACATCAGCAGCTGCTGCAGTATTTGATGTTAATAAAGTTCTACCGTTAAACTGGGTTGCCTGAGCAACATCGTCAATAGTTCTAACTCTTTCGTTAATTTCTCTTTGCAAAGCATCAAGTTCGTCAGCAGAGTTAGTACCGTTTTCGGCTTGAACCATTAACTCACGAATTCTCTGAAAATTGTCCTGAACAACAGAAAGCGCTCCCTCTGCGGTTTGTATAGCACTAACGCCATCACCAATATTTTGCTTAGCTTTTTGTAAACCTCTAATTTCTGAAGTCAATCCTTCTGAAATTGATAAACCTGCGGCATCATCACCAGCTCGATTAATTCTAAAACCTGTTGATAATTTCTCAAGAGATTTTTGCATTCCCATGGTGTTTTTACCAAGTGCTCTTTGAGCAAAAAGACTTTGTACATTGGTGTTTACTGTGATTGACATTGTTTTTCCTTTTTAATACTCTCAATAAAATGTATCGGCTATTTAGGCTAGAACCTTTAGGCTAAATGACAAATTCTTTGACATTTAATCCAAAACTTATGGAAGCAAGTTCATTGCAATTTGTGGTGTAGAATTTGCCTGCGACAACATTGAAGCTGCAGATTGCTGAAGAATTTGATTTTTCAACATTACTGAAGACTCAGAAGCCACATCTACATCTCTAATCCTTGATCTTGAAGCTGATGCATTCTCCATAGCTACATCAACATACTCCATTCTTGATTCAAAAGAGTTCTGCATTGCTCCAAGGTATGATCTCATTCTTGAGACATTACCAATAATGGTATCCATGTCATCAAGGGTGATAGCAACATTATCAGAGCCATCTACTGAAGCAACAGTCGCTCCTGAAAGTCTGATTTCATCAATTGCAAAATCATTAGTAGTAAGACCTTCTGTTAAAAAACCAAAAGAAGTACTAGCAGTAGTAGTACCATTAGTCGTATTGATCTCTGCAGTAATATCAATATCAATACCAGTATTAGCCGTCTGTCCAGATCTTAAAGATACTGTAGCTGATTCACCATTATTTGCACCTGTTTGAATACTTAAGTCAGCAGCTGCTGCAGTATTTGCATTGATAAGACTTGTACCATTGAAGCTTGTTGCTGTTGCGATGTCACCAATGGTTCTAACTCTTTCATTGACCTCTCTTTGTAGTGCGTTAAGTTCATCGGTTGAATTGGTTCCGTTAGAAGCTTGCACCATCAACTCTCTGATTCTTTGAAAGTTGTCTTGAATAACATTCAAAGCTCCTTCAGCCGTTTGAATAGCACTGATACCATCACCTATATTTTGTTTAGCTTTTCCAAGACCTTTAATTTCTGATGTCAAACCTTCTGAAATTGAAAGACCTGCTGCATCATCACCGGCTCTATTAATACGAAAACCTGTTGATAGCTTCTCCAGAGACTTTTGCATATTCATGGTATTTTTACCAAGTGCTCTTTGAGCAAATAAACTTTGTACGTTAGTGTTAACTGTGATAGACATTATATTTTCTCCAGTAGTAAGATTCTCATCTACTGCGTTCAGTCTATATTCTCGGCCAGCTGGACTAGAAACTTGAGTAGAAACCTTAGAAAATTCACCTAAGTATTACCACGAGGGTTTACACCTGCAATTAAGGCCGGTATCCACTAATAAGGCCCTAAGCGGTTTTGAGCTATTTTCTAAAGGTATAATCCTTTTATGTCTTTATCTGTAAAAGAAAGTTCTCTAGAGGGTAAAAAAGCACCCGCAATTAGTTTGCTTGATCAAGACAGCAAGAAAATATCACTTAAAGATTTTCTGGGGAGCTATGTTCTAGTTTTCTTTTACCCTAGAGATTTGACGCCTGGCTGTACAACAGAAGCTTGCAACTTTAGAGACAATATTACAGCTCTAAAAGATTTAAATGTTCAAGTTATTGGTATTAGTTGTGACGATGTCTCAAGTCATAGAAAATTTGCCGACAAACATGATTTGAATTTCCCTTTACTTGCTGACACAGAGAAAAAAGTTGTAGAAAAATATGGTGTCTGGGTTGAAAAATCAATGTACGGCAAGAAGTTTATGGGTATTCAAAGAGATTCTTTTCTCATTGATCCTCAAGGCAAAATCATTAAGCACTACAAAAAAGTTAAACCTGCAAAGCATGTAGAAGAAGTTCTTACAGATATTGGGGAGATTTCAAATGCCTAATTTTGACTATAAAGTTATTAAGGCTGATAGTAACCAGCTAAAAATCAGCCATAAAAAGCTTATAACCATTGAGTCTTTGGCTTATGCAATGAGTAACAGAGCGATCGCTGAAGAAGTAAATCTTTCTGTTAAAAGCGTTGAAAGAATTCTTTCTGAACTGAACACTAAATTTAATGAGATTCGGAGTAACGATCTTAGAAAGTACTTCAATCCAAGACTCAGACTATTGACTTCTTTAATTGCATCCAACTTTATTGATTATGAAGCTAGCCCTGACTTGAGGCAAATAAGAAACTTAAATCAAAATCTAACACGCACTCTAGTATTGAGTAATATTGGCTTTTCAAACAAAAGTATTGCAAACTTGCTTAACATCACAGAAAAAACAGTTGAGCTAAGGTTTTCTCAGTTATTTGACTATTTTAATATTGATACTAAAACTGCTAGCATGAAAAATCCTCGAGTTTCTTTATTCATCAGTGCTTATTGTAGAGACAACATCAATAAAGGACAAATCAAGAGACTGTACCGTGAATCTAAAATTGAATTTTTAGAAGATATTTTTATGAAACCTGATACTTTCTTAGAAAATTTGGAAGTTGATCATCGTTTTATTGGTTAACGCAATAAAACCTCAGAGCTAGCTAATCTTTTTCTATCTAAAGCTTTTAAAACAACCAACTCATGTCGAGTTTTTACAAACTCAGTATTGAAAGTTAGCTCTAACTCAGCCTTTCTAGGTAGACCTTGATAAGAGCCAAAGTCCATACTCGAGCTTGATGGATAATAATCTCGTCCCATACTATCAATCAGCTTAAAGGAGCTATAGTGCAACTCTTCTCCACTACGATTATCATAGGCGAAGCTCACTTGCAAAGCCTTAGCCCCAAATTCATCTTTGGTTTTTTTGACATCAAGAATTTCAAGATCAAAATTTGAATTTACATCCTTCAATTCAGAACTACTCGCAAGTTTTTGCTTATTAATTTTCTGAACTTGCCAGTTATTAGGTAGCTCGACCTTCAACTCACTACCAGGGCTAATATCAAAATTCTTCCCCTTACGTTTAATGCCATAAACAAGACCTAAGCCAGCTCCTATAGCAGAGCTTCCAGCTATAGCGTAAGGATTACTCAGTAAACCAATACCAGCTAAGCCAGTAATGCTAAAGCTAATAATGGGACCTGCAATAGCACCACCCACAGCGTATAAACCGGTTTTGGCAATATTGCTAAAGCCTTCCTGAAAAGTTTTTACATCTTTATCCGAGTCCAGATTAAAAGAACCTTCTTCAAAATTAACTTCTTGAGTTTCCATTTCAAGTTTATAAAAAGCTATTTTGACTTTTTCCTTTCGCCAAAAGCTTTTTGCTTTTTGACTACTCAATAATTTGGCATAAAACTTAGAGCCACTAGGAATCAAATGCTTCTCACCAAATGAGTCCACGGTCTCAATGTCATCAATATTTTCTGCAATTATTTGTGAACCAGGTTTTGGAAGTTTAACAGTCCAGTCTTCGTTTCTCTCTATCATCTGACCATAGCTTGGAATCTCAGTGATTCTAAGTTTGATTTTTTGTTTTTTTTCTAGGGTATAACTAAGACCGGCTTTGAGAGTTGGTGTGCCTGCAAAAACTTGTAAACAACTAAATGTTGTGTACAGTATCGACAGTATAAGTACTCTTGCCTTGAGATTCATAATAGGTACGCATCAATAAATCAGCTAATATACCCATCATAAAGATTTGAATAGATACTGTAAAGAACATAGCACCCAAAATCGGCAAAGGTGTGTGGTCAAATTCAACAGCGGAGAAAGTCTTCAAAACAATAGACCATATAAATGCAGCTATTGAAAGAGCAAAACTTGCCATAGAAATTCCACCAAAGAAATAAATTGGCTTAGTAATATAGTCAGTTAAAAACTTCAATAAAATGATATCCAAAATCACCTTAAAGGTTCTATTAATGCCATATTTTGATTCACCAAATTGACGTTCGTGATGAGATACCGCAAGCTCTGTTACTTTAGCTCCAGCCCAACTTGCACAAATTGGAATAAAGCGATGAAGCTCACCATAAAGGCGGACATCTTTCAGCACTTCCGCTCTGTAAGCTTTAAGCGTACAACCATAATCATGCAAACTCACACCGGAAATCCAAGAGATTAATTTATTAGCGATCATAGACGGAAGTTTTCTATTGATAAAAGTGTCCTGTCTATTTTTTCTCCAGCCACTAACAACGTCATAGCCCTCATCTATTTTTTCTAATAATCTTGGAATATCAACAGGGTCATTCTGCAAATCTGAGTCCATTGGAATTAAAACTTTGCCACGAGCTGCGTCAATTCCAGCTGACATAGCAGCAGTTTGACCATGATTGCGCCTAAATTTCACTACTTTTACATAGTCTTTTTCAGCGGCTATAGCTTTGAGTATCTCGTAACTTTTATCCCTGCTACCATCATCAACGTAGATAACTTCATACTTAGTTTCTTTGTTCACAAAGACATTATCTATTTTGTCCTGAAGAATAAGCAGGCTTTCCTCTTCATTGTAAACAGGTATAAAGATAGAAACATCATAGTTATCAGTACTAGATTCAATTTCTTCTTTTTTATTTAGCGTAGTTTCAAGCATATTGTTCAATAGAGTCTAATTATACCCCCAACAAGCTCTTAAGTTTTAATGTATTTTTCAGTCGTAAAGTAGCTGCTACTACCACAGACCAGGATACCGGTTAAAGCGAGTATCAAAAATATCGAAAACAATTTGGTTCCAGAATCAAAATTGAAAGTCACAGGCATAATTGTTTTAAAAGAAGCCTGAAAAGAGTTCCAAATGAAGTTTTGAAATAAAACTAAAGGAATAATTGCACAAAAGGCTGAAGCAACACCATAAAAAATACCATGAAAAATAAAGGGTCCACGGATAAACCAATCATCCACACCAACTAAGCGTAAAATTTCAATCTCCAAAGATTTATTTTTTATCACCAACTGAATGGTATTAGAAACAATAGTAATAGTTCCAGCTGCAAGTATAAGAGTAATTAGGACACCAAAAGAAAATAAAATCGAACGCACTCTTTCTAATCCATTGAATAATTCAGGCGCATAGCTAATTTGCTCTATGCCAGAAAGTTTTTTAACTTGGTCAATAACATCGTCTAAGTCTTGAGGTCTTCTAATATTGACATGAAGCGTGTCAGGCAATGGGTTCCCTGAAATATCTTTGAAATCAAATTTCTCTTTAAAGCGCCTCCAAGCAACATCTTTGGTAATAATTTCTACTTTATCTACTTTTTTAATTTTAGAAATTTTAGTTGCTATATTTTGAGCATCAGCACTGTCTAATAGGTAGATAGAGAATTCCAACTGGGTATCAAGATTTTGAGATATCTGTTTAATTGAAGAATTGAGCTGCAATACTCCGCCAAACAGAGCTAGTGCTACAGCCAGTATACTCACAACAATAAAGTTAGACACACCAGAAGCCTTAATGCTACTGATAGCCTCTTGTAGTGTTCTCCAAATTATTCTTAACTCTCTCATTTTATATTGGTCTATTGCTGTAAGTACCAGCACTAGCCGTATAGGTTGAGCCAGTATCAGAAATTACAGAACCTTTATCCAAGGTTATAACTCTTTTTCCGAATTGCGCCACAATACTTTGATTATGGGTGCTCACCATTACAGTAGTACCGCGCTGTGCAATTTTTTCAAGTAGACGAAAAATTTCCAGGCTTGTTGCAGGATCTAAATTACCTGAAGGCTCATCTGCAATAACCAATGGAGGTCCTTGAACAATAGCTCTTGCAATACCAACTCGCTGCTGTTCACCACCAGAAAGCTCGCTCGGTAAATTAAAGGCTCTATCAAGCAAACCAACTAATTTCAAAGCTCCAGATACTCTTTTTTGAATTTCATATTCTTCTGCACCTAAACCTCGAAGAGCGTAAGCAACATTTTCGAAAGCAGATTTATGAGGCAAGAGTTTAAAGTCCTGAAAAACAATCCCCATACGTCTTCTTAGATAAGGTACTTTTGAGTGAGACAAAGAAGTCACATCAATATTACCGATGATGATTTGCCCATGACTAGGCCGCTCCTCTCTGTAGAGCAATTTCATCAAAGTAGATTTACCAGCTCCACTAGCTCCAACGATAAAAGCCATCTCGCCAGCACCAACTTCTAGGCTGACATTATTTAAAGCACATATAGATCCGTAAGTCTTGCTTACGTCCTTGAGTTTAATCACGCTGTTATTATATCAGCATGAATACTAAAGCTAAGCGAATTGCTCTCTTTGCTAATGGTCCTGTTGCAGTGAAAGTTGCTAAGTCCATTAGAGAATCCCAAGACGAAATATTAATGCTTTTTTTACACCAGCCTGAAAAACAGAGCTGTGTCGATGAGTTAATCGCTGAAACCGGCTTGGCGAGCGACAAAATTCATGTCTTTGATAAAGAAAAATCCTCTCATTATGGAAAACTCCTAGAAAAACTTGACTTAGATTTCATTATCACCATCTATTGGGCTCACCTTATAAAAGCTGAGATTTTCACACAAGCTCGTCATACTGTAAATTTCCATATATCACCATTGCCCATCAATCGAGGTTGGTACCCTCACGTACATAGCTTTATTGATGGTAGTCCTTTTGGTGTAAGCCTTCATGTAATTGAGGAAGGAGCTGATACTGGGCCAATTTGGGCGCAAACAATTGTCGAAGCAGACGAAACTGATACTGCAGGTGAAATTTATAAAAAACTTGAAGAAAGTATATTGCAACTATTTATAGCTAATTGGCAAAAAATCAAATCAGGAGAGATAGAAGCCAAAGCACAAGATGAAACAAAAGCCAATTACAAAAGTATCAAAGATATAGAAGGCTTAGACCATATTGACCTAGAGAAAAGTTACAAAGCAAAAGATTTCATCAATTTACTAAAAGCAAGAAGTTTTAACAATAAAGGCTTTGCGTACTATCTCAATGACAAAGGTGAAAAAACTTTTTTGCAGATCAAATTGTCTAAGACTTCCACATTTCAAAAATAGCTTTTTCAAAATTTCTGGTGTAAGTTGATATATTCATATCTGAGGTCAAAAGCTTGTCTCGCAAACTTGCCCTATACTCCGCAATAGCATCTGTATTTTTGGCAAGCCTGGAAGCAATCTTGACATAGTCTTTAAGGTCTCTTGCAATCAAATCTTCAATACCAATAGTTTTAAGGATACTAGTTGCTTGTCTTGAAATCCAACGATCACCAAGTTTAGTAACTATTGGCACCCCCATCATCAAAGACTCAACAGCAGTAGCACCAGCACCATAAGGAAAAGGATCCAGTTGTATATCAATATCGTGATAACTACTTAAAAATTTATCTCTTTCAACTGAGTTTCTAATTTCAATGCGCTGAAGATCAACACCATTTTCTTTAAAAATATTCAGAGCGTAATCTCTACAGCCTAAAGCAGCAAGAGTTCTAGATTCAATCAAGAATTTGGCATCAGGTGCCAATTTCAAAATCTCAGCCCAAGTTTCTAAAACTTGTTTTGAACATTTTCTAAAAGTACTAAAACTGCCAATTGTCACATAACCGTTTCTTTTAAAAGCAGGTTCTGGGTTGATTTCTGGGATACCAGGCAAATCACAGTGAAAGTACATATTATCGAATTTATAAACCTTTTCAAGAAAATGTTGTTCTTCTTCAATTTTGACGACTTCTTTATCAGCGATAATAAAATCCATTTCAGGAATGCCTAGAGTAGCAAAATAACCAATATGATGAATTTGCAAAGGAGCAGGCTTGTATTTAAATACATTGAGCCTCTCATATTTAGTGAAACCAGACAGATCAAACAAGACATCTATCGCGTCATTTTTGATCAAGTTTGCAGCCTCAGCATCACTTAAAGACTCAATTTCCTTAAAAGACTGTACTTGCTGTTTAAGTTGTTGAGTATAGTCATCTTCAGAATGGCGGCTTGAATAAAGATAGATTTCAAACTTTACTTTGTCAAAGCACCGTAATAAAGGCAGCAGATGAAAGCTGACCGGATGTTTACGCAAGTCTCCAGAAACAAAACCGACACGCAATTTAGCTTTCTTAATATCACGTTCTGGATGAGTGAATTTTTTGATTGATTTGTCTTCAATGGACTGATGATATTTTTTTGCAAGTTTTTTAAAATCAGCAGGGGTTTTACTAGGATCATAATGATAATTAAAAACCAAATGATTTAAATACATTGGCTGCGGGTCAATCTTATAAGCACTTTCATAATATTGAATGGCTTCCTCGTAAGCCCCAAAATTATAATAGGCAAAAGCCATATCATTAAATAGACTTGCTGTTTTTCTACCAAACTGAAAAGATTTTTTGAAATAATTCAAGGCAAGAACATAATCATTGCCATATTTAAAATGCGCCTGACCAAGATTGTGACAAACATTAGCTTGCCTTGGATTGATCGCTAATGATTTTTCATAAGCTTTTATTGCATGAGCTGGTTGATTGATTTTTTCATAAGTGAATGCAAGTGAATTTATCAATTCAAGATGCTTTGGCTGCTCTGCAATCAGCTCTTTCAAAGGTTCAACGGCTTCTATAAACTTACCTGCTTTTTGTAACTCAATAACTTTATTTACCTTGCTAATAAATGCTTGCTTCATAATAAATTCAAACCAAACTTTTCTCTTTGGTAATCTTGATTACCAATATGATGAGAAAAGCAGTCCGGTACTCCTAGCCTCTTAAACTTTATCCCCCTACCACTTTCAGCAATAATCTCAGCAACAGCACTTCCTAGACCACCAACAATATTATGCTCTTCGATAGTATAAATTTCCTCATGACTAGCAAGAAGGTTTTTTACACAGTCTTGATCTAAAGGCTTTATAGTATGCATGCTAATTAAACTTGGATTTTTACCCTGAGCCTTCAAAGACTCTAAATATTTTTTAGCCTGACCCAAGAGATTGCTTGTTGTAATTAGCGCAATATCCTGACCGTGGTTTAATACTGCAGCCTTACCTAATTCAATTTGTGCATTCTCATCATGGTAAAAAGGATCTTTGTTTCTACCAATGCGGATATACATCGGGCCTTGATAATCAAGACTCTGCTCAATTAGCTGCTTTGCTTCCAGGTTATCTCCTGGACAGCAAACCGTCATCCCTGGCAATGCACGCATCACTGCAATATCTTCAGTTGCATGATGAGTAGCTCCAGCTGGACCATAACTAAAACCGGCTCCTACTCCAACTAAACGTACATTAGTATTCATATAAGCTAGATCAAGCCTGACTTGCTCAAAGCATCTCATCGTTATAAAAGGAATGATACTGTAAGCGTAAACAACATAGCCAGACAAAGCCAGACCAGCACTTAAACTGACTGTATTTTGTTCTGCCACTCCAGCGTTCAAAAATCTATCAGGAAACTTTTCGGCAAAGGGTTCAAGGACGTTATAACCCATATCAGCAGTAACTAAAAAAACTCTCTCATCTTTTTCAGCAAGTGCAATAAGAGTATCTATAAAAGTTTTTCTCAAGACAATTCCTCCAAAGCCTGCTTAAGCTCTTCATCATTGGGAGATTTATAATGCCAGGCAAGTTTATCTTCCATAAAGCTCACTCCTTTGCCTTTGGTAGTATGAGCAATAATTGCTTTTGGCTTTGTCGTTTCTAATCTCAAGGCAGATTCAATATCACCCAAATGATGACCATCAATTTCGATAGCCTGCCAGCCAAAAGCCTGCCAGCGCTCTTTAAGATTTACCTGGTTAATAATCTCGTTTGTAGCACCAAAAGATTGAATCTTGTTGTAATCAATAATTGCAACTAAATTTGTTAGATTTTGAGATGGAGCTAGCATAGCAGCCTCCCAAATAGAGCCTTCATTACACTCTCCATCACTAATAATGCTGTAAACCTTGCCCTTGATCCCTTTGCGCTTATTAGCAAGAGCCATACCTAAACCAATAGGAAAACCGTGACCTAAAGAACCAGCAGATATTTCTAGTCCTGGAACCACTTCCATATCCAAATGAGCAGGAAGCTTACCACCATTAGAGCAGTATTCATCAAGAAAGCTCATTGGGAAAAATCCTCGATGAGCTAAAGTTGCATATAATGCAGCGCTAGCATGAGCCTTAGAAAGTATAAATTTGTCTCTTTCAGGCATTTGTGGATTTGCTGGATCCACCTTCATGATTTTGAAATAAAGCAAATACAAAATATCCACAATAGAAAAGGCTGAGCCAATATGTGAGACCTTAGCTTTATGAACCATGTTCACAATAGACTTACGAATATTTTTTATCAGTTCCAGGTCTGTAGTCATTGCAAATCTAGTTTAAAGCTAATTTGATACTCATCAGCTTCTTTAAAAGGCTCATTAATTATTGGCATATAAGATTCTTGATGCAAAGCCAATGCACATCTCTGTAACTCAATAAACCCAAGCTCTCTAACTTTTGCAAGCAAATCTTGCTGACTTTCTAATAGCTTGACTTGGACCTTTTCAAAACCAAGTTCTTGAGCTCTTTGTATATCCTGCTCAAAGGAATCTTCAGCAGGCTCTAGCTCAATTGCCTTAGCGGTAAAATCAACACTGATAAAGCTCAGCTTACTTGCAATGACTTTGTCTTTAAATGCAAGCATGCCTTGCGGCTGTTGAAGATGACACTTACCAGAACCAGCACCTAGAATATCTCTAATGTGAGCGCAAATATAATCGATCTCTTCTTCGCTTCTCATGTGTCCACTAGGAAGATTAACTCCTCTCAATGGCACTGAATAAGCAACATGATTCTCTTTGCAAGAATCAAACATTGGAAAATCACTAATTGGATGAAACATTGGACGGCTATCAATCATGCGCTCTTTGAGCTCTTGCATAAACTGGTCACGAGTCAAAGAAACTTTGTCACTCAAAACTAAAGATGTCATCCAAAAAATATTTCTAGTTTCTGGGCGTTCAACATTTAAGGAAATTAAATCAAGATCTGCAAGACGCTCTTGATACCAAGAAAAAATTTGTCTTTTTTGTGCAACAATCTCTTCTACTTTTTCTACTTGAGCTAAACCCAGAGCAGCCTGAATATTAGACATTTTATACTTGAAGCCAATATCGATATTGTATAGAGTTCGCTCAGGGTCACGGCAATGGTCGTTATAAAACCAAGCTTTGTCTCGCAACTCTTCATCATGAGTCAAGAAAAAGCCTCCTTCTCCTGTAACTAAAGCTTTAGCACCTTGAAAACTCACTGCTGCTGCATGTCCCAGACTGCCAGCTTTTCTTCCTTTGTAAAGCGAGCCGATAGCAGGAGCAGAATCTTCAAGAACAAAAAGATTATGCTTTCTTGCTAGCTCCATTACTGGGTCCATATCTACAACTTGACCATACAGATGAACAGGAATAATAGCCTTAGTGTTTTTATTGATGTGCTTTTCAAGCTTAGTTACATCCAAGACCCAAGTATCAGCTTCAATATCAGCAAAGACAGGTTTTGCACCAACGTAACTAACAGCAGCTGCTGTTGCAATCCATGTTGTCTCAGGGACAATAACCTCGTCACCTGCTCCAATACCCTTAGCTTTAAGTGCTAAGTGCAGAGCACCAGTACAACTAGAGCTAGGAAAACCATAATTGACCCCAATATAATCCTTGAATTTTGACTCTAATTTTTTGAGATAGTCGCTGTGCTGGTGGTTCCAACCATTTTTTGCAGCATCAGCAGCATAAACAACTTCTTGCTGGCTAATATAAGGGCCAGCGGTTAAAATCAACTCACTGCAAATACCAAGTTCAGTTTTTTGCATCCTTTTTAATTATGCCCGGCACTTAATATTAGTGGCACAGCCATGGTGGCTGACCTTGATCGCAAAGATTATCCAAGACTATTTTGTCTCTCAGCGTATCCATAGGCTGCCAGAACCCATCGTGCTTAAAAGCCATTAACTGTTGCTCTTCAGCTAAAGTTTCTAGTGGCTCCCTTTCCCAAATAGTTTCATCATCTTCAATATAATCTAAAACTTCTGGCTTAAGTACAAAAAAGCCTCCATTGACTCTATTACCATCACCTTCAGGTTTTTCAATAAAACTATCAACCTGTGAGCCTGTCAGTTTCAGGGCACCAAAGCGCCCAGCAGGCAAAACAGAAGTAAGACTAGCAAGCTTGCTATGAGATTTATGAAACTCAATAAGCTTTGTTATATCCACATTTGCAACTCCATCTCCATAAGTCAAACAAAAATCACCATCAATGTAGTCCGCAACACGTTTAATACGGCCGCCTGTCATGGTAGCTTCTCCGGTTTCTACAACGGTAATTTTCCAGTCTTCACAATCATGGTCATGAATAGTTTGTTGATTATTTTTCAAATCAAAAGTCACGTCTGATTTATGCAAAAAATAGTTAGCAAAATATTCTTTGATGGCATAGCTTTTGTATCCAGCACAAACAATAAACTCATTGATACCGTGCATTGAGTATATTTTCATGATGTGCCAAAGTACAGGCTTATCACCAATTTCAATCATTGGTTTTGGTTTATGTACAGTCTCTTCGGTAATACGGGTGCCAAGCCCACCAGCTAAAATTACAGCCTTCATATGAACATTATTACACGAGTTTTTTGCAATCTTATAAATAACGTTTAAGAGCTAAGCCCAATACCAAAGCACCATAGACAGCAATTACTATAGTAGAGAGAGCTATACCTTGAAGCCCCCAACCTAGATAGTGAACAAAAACATAATTGACAGCAATTTTCAAAAATATACTTTGTATCATCACCATAAGTGCTGTTTGACTATCTCCAAAGCTGTAGAGTGTCCTAGTGAAACTATCCTTAAAGATATAAGGCAAAACATAGATTGCCAAAACAGAAAAAGTAGAGCTCACCATCAAAGTTGATGAGCTATCAAAAGCTCCTCTTTCAAAAAGTATGCGAATTATAGGCTCAGCAAAGAAAAAAGCAATCACAACAGCTGGCAAGCTCAGCATAGACAAAAAACCAAGTGTCTTTTTTAAAAGACGCATCACTTCAGCTTTATTGTTCTCTTTGATCAAATCTCCTATGCGAGGAAACAAAGGCACCATAAATGCTGTCAGCATAACTCCTAGAGGCATTTGTATGAGACGGTTAGCCAGAACTAATGATGTCCAAGAGCCTTCAGCTAGTTCCTTGCAAAAAAAACTATCTATAAAAACCATGACTTGACTCGTTGCTGTCGTCAGAAGTATAGGAGCTAATATTTTGGCAAAACTATCATTAGGATTAGAGCTTGAAGACACTCCATGCTGGCAAGCAAAAAGACTTGGCAACTGCACTAGCAAAGACAAAATGCCACCAATACTAGTACCGATAGCAAGTGCTAAGCCATTTGCAAAATCTCCAAGCAAAAGCACAGTAATGATCAAAGCCAAATTCACAAAACCTGGTGATAATGAAGGCTCCACATATTTTTTGCAATAATTAAGAGTAGCAAAGCTAATGCCAATTGGCCCGCAGATCAAAATCAAAGGTAATAGAACATCGATATTTCTAAGACTAAGATCAAAATACTCAGGTTTAGCTTCAGCGTCAATAAAAAAGCCCAATAAGTATGCTTTCGCAAAATACAAGAGCAAACAAAGAGCAGCTAAAACCATAAAGGTTTTGAATATTAAGTCTCTAATGAAACGAGGACGGTCGCTTCCGCTTAGGCGCGGCAGGTAAGCTATCACTGAGCTATAAAAAGGACCACCAATACCACCAAAAACAATGAAAAAATTCCCAGTAAAAAGATACGCCATATTAAAAGCATCAGCAGCAAGTCCTGTACCAAAGTAATGAGCAATAACAAGGTCACGAACCAGACCAAGAATTTTACTGATTATAGTTAAAACGGAAAATAGAGAAAATACTTTAAACACTGAGTTTTTTTAGATCATATGCAAATTTCACACCTGGTTTCTCGTTGCTATCCGAACCTACGTTACTATCAACCTA
>CAWUIS010000003.1:0-25389 GCA_963922625.1 uncultured Candidatus Melainabacteria bacterium
AACAACAAGAGAAAAAATCATAAATCTTACAAAGGAAAATTTGAGCGGCAATGAGAGAAAATTTCTCCTCACATTTAAAAGTGGAGAGCCTGACTGGGATTTACTTGGCTTAACTGGTGTTGAAGATTTGCCAGCAGTTCAATGGAAGCTACTCAATATTAAAAAGCTAAGCAAAGAAAAAAGAGAAGCATTCTTAAAAAGACTTGAGGCTAAGCTATGTCAGAGATAGATTTTGAGCGACTCTTTCTACTTGCCAACGATCTTGGTCCTTTTAAACCTTATAGGGTTTGATCATTTTCTAAACCCTTTTGAATTTAGTACCAAAGCGCATAAGCCTAAGACTAAAGCTTTAGATCTTTTACCTCACAAAGAAAATCGAATATGTTTATCAACCCAAAAAAGAATAGGAAAGCCAAACTTATTTTTAAATCGAAGTAGATATGAACAATCGATTAGGCAACAAGAAGAAAAGCAATCAAAATTATTCAAAGACCTCAAAACTTTAAACGACGAGCTTAGAAAAAATGATGATCTTAGCCTAGAAACTATAGAGCTAATAAAAAGCTTTTTACAAAAGCAGGGCTGAGATAATCTTTCACTTATGCGTCTCACTTATTTTTGTGAGGTGCGACAAAGCGACAATATTAAAATGGGGTTTAAAGCTTCAATGACAATGGCTGTTTAGGGTACAAAAATGTCTCCGTTGTTCGTAGCTTAAAGCTATAATTTAATAATGGATTTTGAGCTAAGCAAACATGCCGAATCTATGATTTATGAAAGAAGTTGTCGAGTCTGAAGAAGTTGAGCCAGGTGTCATTCTGGATTTTAATGCTGATGGTAAGGTAGTAGGTGTTGAAATGCTTAATCTAAGTGAGAGAGTACCACTTGAGATTTTAAAAACTCTACAATTTGAGTCATTTTAAGCGATGGCTGAATCCCTAAATAAATTCCTGGAAACGGAACTTCAAAAACAAGAAAACAAAAATCTCTATCGCGAGACCAAAGATTTTTTCCATGGCAAGCCTGATTTAATTAATTTTAGTTCTAATGACTATTTGGGTTTAGCGAGGCGTGAGTTTCAAGCTAACCCAGAGCTAGAGTCTGGTAGCGGGGCATCACGCCTAACTAGTGGTACCAGGGAAGTTCATTTAGAGCTTGAGCAAAAAATAGCCCAATGGAAAGATACTGAAGCAGCCTTGTTTTATAGCAGCGGCTATATGGCAAACTTGGGTGCTTTGAGTGCTATTGCTGGACCTCGTGATGTGATTTTCTCTGATGAAATTAGCCACGCCTGCATTAAAGATGGTATTAGGCTTTCAGGTGCTAAAAAATTTTTCTACGCTAATTGTGACCATCAGCATCTCTCTCAATTAATACAAAAGCATAGGGGACAATTCCGAAAAGCTTTTATAGTGACGGTCAGTGTTTTTAGTATGGAAGGGCACCGGGCACCCATTAGAGAGATTTGTCAAATTGCAAAGGAGCATGATTGCAGTGTCTATGTGGATGAGGCTCATGGAACTGGGGTTTTGGGGACTAAGGGTGCTGGGCTTTGTCAGGAGCTTTATGAAGCAGGAGAAATCCTGAAAGATGATGTGCAGATCCATATGGGTACTTTTTCTAAGGCCGCTGGACTTGAAGGTGGCTATATTGCTGGCTCTAAATTACTGATAGAGTTTTTGAAAAACAAATCAAAGACATTCATTTACTCTACAGCGCCTTCACCGCAAATCGCCTGGCAACTTTTACAAAACTTAGAAATTCTCTCTCAAGGAAAAGACTTGCGCAAGAAACTTCATAGTAATATTCAATATTTAAAAAAACTTCTTGAAGACAATGATATTGAGTACAAGAATGACGGCACAGCTATTTTTAATTTGCCTTTTGCTGATATTGAATCTTGCCTTGAAGCTTCCAAAAAACTTTATGAGAAAAATTTTTTAGTAATTGCAATTCGTCCACCAACAGTGAAACAGGCAATGCTAAGAGTATGTATGGTGAGCTGGCTTGAGCACGAGCAGATCCAAAACTTCGTGTTAACCTTGGCTTATGCAATCAAATGAAGCCACTGTTTTTATTGACCTGGAAACTACCGGTCTCAATCCAAGTAAAGAGAGAGTTTGCCAGTTAGCTCTCATCAAAGTTAATGGTGGTGAGATTAACACTTTGATTAATCCAGAAAAACCTATTGGTAAAGAAGAAAGTAAAATTCATGGTATTACTAACGACATGGTCAAGGATGCACCAAAGTTTCATGAGATAGCTGATGAAATCATTGCAGAGTTGGAGCTTGCCAAGATTTTTGTTGCTTATAACTATATTTTTGATTTTCAGTTCTTGCAAAACGAACTTTACTTAGCTAAAAACTATATTTTGGATGAGGAAGAGTTTACTTTTCTGGATCCCTACAAAATTTTCAAAAAAATGTTCCCTCATAACTTACAAAATGCTTACAAGTTTTATACCGGAGAGGAAATGGAAGGAGCTCATGATGCTATGAGCGACATTAAAGCTACCAAAACAGTACTTGAACAACAAAAACTCAGCTATCCTGAGTTATTTGCAAAACCAAGTGAGGAAATTGCCAATATTACTCTTGGAGGGCAGAGCGTCATTGGTAGATGGTTTGATAAAAATTCTGCTGGAGAGTATTTATTTAAGCAAGGAAAGCATAAAGGTGAGAAGTTCTCTTTTGAACATCATAAGTACTTGGAGTGGATTTCCTCGCTTGATGACATCACTATTTCTGAGAAAAGAGTGATTGAAAAATTTCTATCAAAATAGTGCCTGATCTGACCTTATATTAAGGACAAGCGTAGCTAAAACAACAAAATAAGGAGAGGTTTGAGAATGGTCACAGCTCAAGCTATTGAATCGAGTTTCATTTTCAACTCAGATTCTATTGGTAATATCAATATTATTTCTGATGATGAGGGGCAAACTCTCGGATTTACTAAAACTGATAACGGCAGCAACTTTGTTTTTACAAAGGATTTAGAAGGTATTGATGTCGCTATAGAACATAAACCTGATGGCACCAAAATTTTCCATATGGAAAAAGACTCCAAAGGTTTACCGGCAATGCACGAATTTAAACCTGATGGAGACGAAATTATTTATTTGTTTAATCAAAAAAAAGCTCTAGAAAAAATGGTTCAGCTAAAAAACAACAGCGATAAAGTGACCACTTGGTTTTCTGCTCAAGGGGATACTATTACTCAAGAGCAAAGACAAGTTGGCGGAACTCTTTACAGTATGAAAACCCAATCGCAAAGAGAAGCATTGGTATGGTTACATTCTGATGGTCAATTGGACGAGCATGGTGATAATTTACTTATTAATCATTTGAAGATGGTTTTTGCTCATGCTCTAGATGGGCTTTAAAATCACTGTCTGATTAACAACTGATTAAAGAATTTCTAGTCACAAGTCCAAATTACTAAGGTTTATATCTTCATGAGCAATACAAAAAACCTTATTCTTGACACCAAAGAGATTGAAGACAAATTTATTTTTAACAGAAAAATCAATAAAACTGGCACTATCGCTGATTCTAGTGGACAAGTTTTAGGATTTCAGAAAACCAACTCTGGCAGTAGCGTTGTTTTTACGCAAGATGGTGATGGCTGTGAAGTTGCTATTGAACATAGACTTGATGGTACTAAGGTTTATCACTTAACTGAAGATGGTTCTGGTCTGCCAGCAATGCACGAATTTAATGCTGATGGCTCTGAGTTTATGTATCTTTTCTCTGAGATCAAAGAACTTGAAAAAATCATTGAAAAGAAAGTTAATGGCGATAAGCTTTCTACATGGATACAAGATGATTTTGTTGTGAGTTTGGAACAAAGAAAAAAAGGCGGTTGTGTTTTTAAAATCAAAACTGCTACTAGCGAAGCTATAATCAACCAAAGCATTGATGGTAGTTGCCAAACTTATGGTGCCAAGAGAGACTTGGACAGATTAGTGAGTATTTTTGAAGCTCAACTTGATGGTATTAATTTGGCTCTAAAGTAAATCACAACTGGCACGGCAGTCATTAAGATGTAATTGGCAATATTCGCTTGGTCTAAAAATGTAAAAGAAAGCATATGCGTTATTGAGAGTATCAATGTCAATTGTGGATGAACAAAGAGACCAAGAGGCATAAGCATAATTAAATACCAAGAGTGAAACTTAGGACTTGCAAAAAACAACAATACAAAAATCAGCCAAAAACTATATGAAAAAATTTCACTAGAGTTTTTGACTTTCACAGCTTTAAGGTAAAGCCATAGAGCATAAAAACAATAGCCAATTAAGAAAACCCAGCGCCACCAAGCTGCTAAATCATGTTTGGCGACATACTTAAACAAAGAATTAAAAACATCAAACAAAGATTTGTGGCTAAGACTAATATTGCTTGCAATATTGCTGTAGTCGATAGTGAATAATTGATAATGTGAGGCGAGTACTAAACTTAAAGCAGTACTTAAAATTACTGCAAAAAACAAATCGAGCTTTTTCTTTCTCCAAGCAAAAATCAAAAATAAAGGTAGTAAGACTAAGCTAATATATTTGATCAAAATCGATAAGCTTAAAAACAAGAAGCCAAGAACAACTTTATCTTTGTAGAGATTGTAAACTGCTGCTAAGATCAAATATCCTACAAGCAAGTCATTATGGCTATTCCAAAGGACTTGGCTGATCACAAAAGGGTTGAGAGCGAAGCTGGCAAAAATACTCAGTTTTAAGCTCTTGTCTTTAATAAAGTTTTCTTGTGTAAGTATGTTTTTAATTAGCCTTAGAGATAAATAAAACACTGCAAGATTAGCAAGCTTGAATACCAGCATTGCTAGCCAAAGATTGCCCTGAGAAAGCCATGTAAGTGCTTTACAGAGCATCATAAACACAGGGCCGTAAGGAGATGGGTTGTGCTCCCACAATAGATTTACCAGCATTGGGTCTTGCTGCCATTGAGGAATTTCTGCAACAACAGAAGCAAAAGGGTTTTGTAGGTAAGTTAGTTGCTGCCAGCCTCTTGCAATATAGCCAAATAAATCTGAAGAATCAAAAGGTATTAAAAAACATGCAATCAAGGCAAATACAAGGGCGCTATTTTGTACCTGTACAAAGTTATAGCTTTGGTTTTTTAAAATATAAAAAAGACTTTTGAGAAAATAAAACACAAGCGAGAGTACTAAAATCCAGATCAAAATTTCTGAAAAAATCTTGCTTGTACTTGGTACCTTAATGAGTTTGCTTGCAAGTAGCCATGGCTCTGAAGAAAAAAAATTTGAGTCTGCAGCGAGCCTTACAGGCATAAAAAAACTTTTTAGAGGTAAGTAAATCAAGTCAAAGTTGAACCTGCTGACAATAAAGGCAAGCCAGGACAAGATCAGTGAAATGCAAAAAATTAAGTGTAGGTGATAGTACATAAGTTATTTTTCAAATTTTTTATAAGGCATAACTCTATCTTAATCTGTTCTATTTATTATTTGTTGAAATATGTCTGTACTGAAACCTACTATCAGTCAAACATCTAGACCCACGCGTAATTCTGTTGGAGCGGGGGTAAGTCAGGCTGGTCTTTTAGGTTTTAAACAATCAGGTCTTTTAAGCAAGCAAGAACAAAAATATGCTCAAAAGCAAACTGGAGATCAAAGAAATGGCGAGCAAGCTCAAGTTGAAAATGCCGGGGATGATAGTTCTCAAGCTGCGCAAGAATTAACTTTTGCACAAAGAGTGGCATTGGCTAATACAAAACTTTTTAAAAACAAAAATGACAAATATAAGAAGCCTGGTCTCAAATCTACAGCAAGAGCCAATCGAGCTGCTTCTGGTGCAAATGATTCTAATCAGAATAGTAGTAATCCTTGGGGTGGTCATGGTGTGAGGCTTGGGCATGGAGGTTCCAGTAAACAAAAAAGTCATTCCAAAAAAATAAATTCTGCTTTTACGGGTGGAAAGTTCAAAAGCTCGTCTACTGCATCAAATATCCGTTCAAGTAGCAAACAGATTCAAACAAAAGTCGAAAAAGCTCGTAATAATGGTGGTATTAAAAGTTCTATTATTTTAGATGGTAAATCTCTTAATACCTCTGGTAAGAATATAGACTCTAGATTGAACCAGGATGAAAAATTCAGATATGATCTGACCTTTTATGCAGCTCTTAATGGAGCAACATCTAGGATTGCCATTCAGCCAAAGTATTTTGATGAAGCTGAAAAGAAGATAAAGCAAAATATGCAAGAAAATAATATACCTGAGCAATCAGTAATTATGAAGAGAACTACAGATGAAAATGGTAGTGCTGTATTGGATTTTAAAATAGACCCAGATTTTGATCGAAGCCTGATAGGATATGAATTTCACCATAGTGAAGAAGAGTTAAGGGTTTATTTAGAACGAAATTTGAATTAATATCTTAGAAAATTTTTAAACCATAACCCTATCTTAATCTGTTCTATTTATTATTTGTTTAAATATGTCTGTACTGAAACCTACTATCAGTCAAGCATCAAGACCTACGCGCAATGCTGTTGGAGCGGAGGTAAGTCAGGCTGCGCGTTTAGGTTTTAAACCAACAGGTCTTTTAAGCAAGCAAGAACCAAAATATGCTCCAAAGCAAACTGGAGATCAAAGAGATGCCGAGCAAGCTCAAGTTGAAAATGCCGGGGATGATAGTTCTCAAGCCGCTCAAGAATCAAGTTTTGCACACAGGATGGAATTAGCTAATAAAGGGCTTTTCAAGAAAAATAAAAAAAACAAGTATCAAAAACCAGGGCTTAAGTCTAGTAAAGGTTCACGAAGAAAACCAGAAGCTTCTGGTCTTGATAGCGGTAATAGTAATGCCTGGGGCGGCCATGGCGGTAGAGGTTTTGGTTCTAAGGGTTCAGCTGGAAAATCTAATAAGTCACAAAAAAATTCGGGTGGTCTTTTAGGTCTTTCACGCAGTAAGCAGACTCTTAGACAAGGAATTGCAAACCAACAAATTAAAGGTCACATACACGTTAAAGGAAAAACTATCCCTTTATTTACGCAAAATAGCCAACTTGATTTTAAAAATGATCTGAGAGGAGCAACAAAAGCTATTACTAATGCTGTTTTAGGTTCAGATGCAACTGTAAATTTGAAACTCTCAGGCGGCGAGAATCTAGATGCTATGAAGACTATGGTTCAATTTGGTATGAAATTAGAAGGAATTACAGAGAATCAGGTTGAGATTTCTTATAATGATTTAGGTAATGGTGAAACTATGATTTCTATTACCAGGGATCCTGAATACAGTGTTCAAGATTTTATTGATTCAGGTGGCGCAGAATTTGATCCTGGTAGCTACTTCAATCAAGAAGAAGTATAAGTCTAAATTTGAACACTTTTAACAATATCGCCTAAAATCCCATTGATAAATTTCTCACCTTCTGGTGTTGAGTATTTGTTAGCTAGTTTCATTGCTTCAGATACAACAACTGCAGCTGGCAAGTCTGAGCTTACTATCTCGCTTGCTGCAAGCTCTAAAATGACTTTGTCTACCTTGTGCATGCGCTCTATATCCCAAGATTTAGAAATCTCTTGAATGAGCTCCTGCACTCTTTTTCTGTTTTCAATCGATAGGATTAAAAGAGTAATAGTGAACTCTTGGATATCATTGTCTTGATAATGCCAATAAATTTCAGGAATATTCAAAGCTTCTTTGGTGAGGGCAATAGCCTGGTAGCAGTTATTCAAATGATCAATAAACTCTGTGGTACCTGGCAGTGGAACAGAGCGTGTTGCTTCATCAAGTTGCTCGTTTTCCGGGTGATTGATTTGGTGCTCCATTAGGTAGCGCTCGGTTTTAATAAAATTAGACTCTGCTTTTTTGATGTTTTCTTTGGCATGTTCGCTTAAAGTACGAATCGCCGAAAGACAGATGGCATGAAAATCTGTTTCAGAGAGTTTGTTTATATCGATTTTGTCAGGATTCTTTGGTAGTTGAAAAAGCGTTAAAAACGCTAATTCTCTTGCCGCACTTCGTTTTTCCACAGGGAAGATATTCTATCATATCTATACAGATGTTATAATTTCCAGGCTTTAATGCAAAAGCTTCTCATTATGACCCTAGATCAAGTCAAAACAAAACAAGAAGTCTATATCACTGAGATACCTAGCTCTATCAAAGCAGAGTTGATCCGACTTGGGCTTTGTTGTGGAGACAAACTTACTTGTGTTGCAAAAATCCCTCAAGGTCCTATTGTTCTGCAAAAAGATCTTATTGAAGTTGCCATCGGCAATAATTATGCTAAACAAATAACTGTAAATGCCTGAAGATACGCTCAAATCAAAGCCTGAAAAAAAGAGCAAGCTTGCCAAAGTTGCTTTGGCTGGTAACCCCAATGTCGGAAAGTCAGTTATATTTCATGCTTTGACTGGCGTCTATGTTGATGTTAGTAACTACCCTGGTACAACTATTGAAATTGCTAGTGCTGAGCTACAGCAGAGTAGATCATCGCAGGCTGCCGTTTATCAGATCATAGATACTCCAGGTGTATATGGCATTTCCAGTTTTAATGATGAAGAAAAAGCTGCTCGTGATTATATTCTTAATGCTGATCTGCTGATTAATGTAGTCTCAAGTACCAGCCTATCTCGTGATTTATTTCTAACAAAGCAACTTGCAGATTTAGGTAAACCTATGTTGGTTGTGCTTAATCAATACGATGAAGCGCTATCTAGAAAAGTAGAGATTGATATTCAAGGCCTTAGTGCGAAACTTGGTTTGGATATTATTCCTTGTGTTGCTATCAAAGAAGAAGGTATAGAGGATATCAAAAAAGTTATCGAGTCTCTTTACTTGCAGCATAAAAGCAAATATCAAATTAAAACAGGAATTATTTCCCGAGATATTGATCAATATTTAAGTCCTTATGTGGATAGAGTTTTATCGCGGGCAGAAGCTCTCATGATTGCAGAAGGCGATGAGTTTATTGCCCAAGAGAACGGTATTGAACTAAGTCAAGATAGTTCAAAAAATAGAGAAGAAATCTATAAAATTCGTCGTAGTGAGGTTGATGACTTGGTCAGTACTTGTGTGAGCCGTAAGAAATTTTCCAAAAGAGCTTTTTTCGGGCAATTACTTTTAAATCCTATTTTTGGTAGTTTCTTTGCTCTTGCTGTCTTGTATCTCTTTTTGTATCAGTTTTTAGGTGTTTTTGTTGCTGGCACTGTTGTTGACTTTCTTGAGAGCAATGTTTTTAATGCTTATTACGAACCTTTTGTACAAGACCTTGTCTCTAAACTAGTCCCCATTGTTTATGGCAATATGGACAACATACTTTTTACAAATCCTGCAGCGGCTTTAGGTACTTTTTTGGCAGGAGATTATGGTGTGTTGACGCTCACCATTACATATTTATATGGTTTGTTGCTGCCATTAGTTTTTGGTTTTTACTTTGGTCTTGCCTTACTTGAAGATAGCGGCTATTTGCCTCGGCTTGCGGTTCTTTGTGATGGTGTGCTCACTAAGCTTGGTATGAATGGCAGGGCTATTATTCCTTTGATATTGGGTGGGGGCTGCGTGACAATGGCAGTTGTGACTACGAGGTTACTTACAAGCAAAAAAGAAAAACTCATTACTATGGCACTTCTTGGCTTGAGTATCCCTTGTTCAGCTCAACTTGGTGTTATTCAAGGTTTGCTTTCAAATATTGGTGGCATTAGTCCTTGGTTAATATGGGGGACAACTTTATTTGTCATTTTTGGTTTGACCGGGCTTGCTATGAATAAGCTTATTCCAGGTGATTGCGGGAACTTCATCTCTGATATTCCACCTCTACGTTTGCCCCGTCTCTCCAATATCTTTAATAAAACCTTTACCCGTTCCAAAATATTTTTGGATGAAGCCACTCCCGCTTTTTTTGTTGCGGCGGCTGTCGTTGCTGCTATGCAGGTATCTGGTTTGCTCGGTGTTACTATCAAAGCTTTTGAGCCTTTAATTGCTGACCTGCTCTTATTACCCAAAGAAGTTGCTTTAAGTTTTATTCTTGGCATGGTACGCCGTGATTTTGGTGCCTTTGGGCTTTTGGATATTGAGATGACTGCTACTCAGTTGATTACAGCATGTTTGGTTCTGACTCTTTTTGTACCTTGCATTGCTACTGTCGCTGTCATGATCAAAGAGAAAAATCTCAAAACAGCATTAGCTTTATGGTTAATGTCTTGGACTTTAGCCTTTTTAGTTGGTGCTATTTTTGTACGAGTTTTGCCCCTTATAAGCTGAAGGGTTTTTAAAATCAATTGAAAAGACTATAAAGTTTCATACTAAATAGACTAATTTCTTGGCGAAGATAATTATCTTTTATCCAAATAATTAGGATATGTCTTTAGATTCAATTAAATTTGCTGGCTCATCAATGAAAAACATTCAGCAAGCAATTGACGCAGTTTCTCACAATATAGCTAATGTCAACACCACGGCTTATAAAGAGAGAAAGGTCAATTTTGAGAGTGTTGTCTCAAGCTTTGGTGGTACTACACTTTCAGGTGCCGCTGTTAATGCTGTTACACCAAACTTTAATCAAGGAAATTTGAAGTCAACTGGTAGATGGAATGACATGGCATTACAAGGTCAAGGATTTTTTACTGTTCAAGATGCTGCTGGCAATATGGTTTATACCAGAGATGGAAGTTTTAACATAGACTCTAACAACAATTTAGTTACGTCTTCAGGTGCTTTTGTTTTATCAGCAGGAGGGGGACGTATTACTATTCCAGCTGATGCTACCAATGTCGAGGTTACTAATGCTGGAGAAATTATGATCAAGTCTTCTGGTGGCGTGGGCTTTGAGTTATTAGACCAATTACAAGTGACTACTTTTCAAAACCCACAAAGTTTGGAATCTATCGGAGGAAATTTTTTCAGAGAGTCTTTAAACTCTGGCAATCCTGAGTTTAGTACAGCACTGGGACCTGGTAGTCAGTCTGCTGAAACACAAATTGTATCTGGAGCATTGGAGGCTTCAAATGCCAACTTAAGCGGTTCATTTACCGACATGATTGCCTATCAAAGGTCTTATCAAGCGGTATCAAGGTCAGCAACTACTGCTGATGAACTACTAAACACAACACTAGGCTTGATCAGATAGGAGTAATTTAAACTATGCCAATTCCATCATTATTTACTGGAGCAATCGCACTAACAGAGCAACAAAATGCTATTTCTGTTGTTTCTAATAACATCGCCAATATCAATACTACAGGCTTTAAGGGCTCAAAAGTTCATTTTGAAGAATCTGTTTCCAATACTTTAAGACCTTCAAGTGCTCCAGGGACTACCTTTGGCGGTACTAATCCAAGTCATGTTGGTACTGGTATGAGAATCAGTGATATCAATACAGTGTTTTCTCAAGGTGCTTTGAAAACTACTGGCTTAGCTTCTGATCTTGCTCTTTCTGGCGACGGTTTTTTTGTTGTATCACCGAGTGTGTCTGATGATGCCGCTAATGTTGGTAATAAAAAATATACTCGTGATGGTCATTTCATGATTGACTCTAATGAAAACCTAGTTAATGCAAGTGGAGACAAAGTCATTGGGGCAACTTTGTATGAACCTGGTAGTGGTAAGGTCAAAACTGTAGATGGTTATAGTAATTTGACTTATTTTACAGATCAAACTATGGGTTCAGGTATTGTACCTAACGATGGAGGTACTGGTAACCTTGCTGTGCCTACTCCTGCTGTGACTGTTTTAGGTGGTGGTACTGCTGCTAGCTTTGATTCTTCAAAATTAGCTGAATTAAGTATTAGAGGTAATCTTATAGACTCTGGGACAGCCGTGAATACTGGAGATCTTGCTGTAACTAAACAAGACGATGGTAAATTACTTTTTTCATATACCGATTCAGCTAATGGTACTTTTGAAGTTGCAATAAATCCTGATAACCAATACTTAGACAATGTTGTTAGTTTGGATATGATTAATTCAACTTCTGGAACAAAAGTTCAACTAAGAATGAGACTAGAACCTGGTGTTACGAGTGTTGATGAAGTTTTTAAAAATATTGATTACAACAGTACAACAGCAGTGAGTGATTCTATTACTTTTGCTGGTGCTGCAGCTACAACTCAATCAGGTGGTGATATTACCGTTGGTAACGATGATTTTGCTTTTTTGAGCGTTAGTGATCTTAAGCATCTCGAATCTCCAATTAAAATTCCTAATTTATTTTATGCTCAAGATCCAAGTGTAGAAATTGAAACTTCTAATTTTAGTATTGGTGCTGATGGTACTGTATCTGTCTATGGACCTGCTTCACAGGAGCTTAAGTTAGGCAGGGTGCTTGTTGCTAATTTTGTTAATCCTGATGGTTTGATCAATAATGGTGGTAATAACTTTGTAGAATCTTCTAATTCTGGTCAGGCTGGTATTACAGTAGTAGGTGGACCTTTTGATTCAAACGCACCTTCTATCGCAGGTACTAAAATCGTTTCAGGCACCTTAGAGACTTCTAATGTCAATATGGCTGATGAATTTGCTGAGTTGATTAGCTACCAGAGAGGTCTTCAAGCTAATGGTAGGGTTATAACTACTGCTGATGAGATTTTACAGACATTACTAAACGTCTAGCTTTGAGACAAATCCATAATAGTATTTAAGTCTTTGTCGCCACGACCAGACAGGTTTATAACTATAATCTGGTCTTCTGTGATTTGAGGACATAGCTTTTCAAGATAGGCAAAAGCATGAGCAGTTTCTAAGGCTGGAATAATGCCTTCCAGTTTTGATATTTGATGAAAAGCCGCTAGCGCCTCTTGATCGGTAATACCATGGTACTCCACCAAGGCTTCATCTTTAAAATAGCTATGCTCTGGTCCAACTCCAGGATAATCTAAGCCAGCAGAAACACTATGAGCTTCTTGGATCTGTCCATAATTATCTTGTAAAAGATAGCTCTTTGCTCCATGCAAAACACCAGGTCTACCAGAAGAAAGTGAGGCAGCGCTTTTGTCTGTATTGATTCCTTCACCAGCAGCTTCTATGCCAATAAGTTTGGTTTCTTGTTTTTGTACTTGTTCTAAAAAAGGATGAAAAATACCAATGGCATTAGAACCTCCACCGACACAAGCAATGATGTAATCAGGCATTTTGTTTTCCTGCTCGAGGATTTGTTTTTTGGTTTCTTCTCCGATAATTTTTTGAAACTCTCTGACTATAGTTGGATACGGGTGAGGTCCAACGGTACTGCCAATAATATAGTGTGTAGATTCTACATTTGTAACCCAGTAACGAATTGCTTCAGAAGTAGCATCTTTGAGAGTCATGCTGCCACTTTCAACAGGTATCACTTCTGCACCCATGAGTTTCATGCGCAAAACATTTGGTGCTTGTCTTTCTACATCTAATTTGCCCATGAAAACCTTACAACTCATACCAAGGAAGGCACAAGCAGTCGCAGTTGCGACACCATGCTGACCAGCACCGGTTTCAGCAACGATTTGATTTTTGCCAAGTCTTTTAGCAATTAGAGCTTGTGCAATAGAGTTGTTGATTTTATGCGCTCCAGTATGACAAAGATCCTCGCGTTTAAGATAGATTTTTCTGTTGTAGTGTTTGCTGAGATTTTTTGCAAAATATAGAGGAGTTGGTCTGCCAACAAAATCTTTTAAGTAGGAAGTTAATTCATTAGTAAATTCTGTATCGTTTTGATACTTTAAAAAGGCTGCTTCAAATTCTTCTAAGGCTGCTACAAGAGTCTCAGGCACGTATTGACCGCCATAGTCACCGAAGTATTTTTGGAGAAGCTTCTGCATTTGGTTGATCTTATCATGTCGCAGAGATGATAAATTTCGCGGTTGCTACTTCCTCAGCTTTGCTAAAGTTTAGCTTGAGTATCATTTCAAGATTTGTGTTCTTGGTCTGCCAACTAAGGTCCTAATCAGCATATTTTTGAGGTCAAAGAGAATCTCGTAACCGGTAAGGGATTTGTCATGATACTGAGCAAAGGCATCGCCTGTCAAAATGGCGTGATCCAATGCATCATCCTGATCAATTTTCAGTAATATTTGTCTTGATTGCCCATAGCTTTTATTACTATGAAATTCTGCTCTATGCTTTATGTTTTTAGAATAGGCTGATAACTGTTTTTCTATGGTTTCATAAACTAACAAATCAGAAAACAAGTATGCCGGTTGATTTTCCTGTAAGTAGAGAGTTTTTACAGAGCCTTCTGCTTTGATGATTTCCGTATCTGGAAAATATAAAAGCTCGTTGGCTTCGATACGTTGCTTGCTACCCAGTGCAAGAACCTTACCAATAAAGTCGATATATTTTACTGATTTTCCGCCACTCTCTAACTCAATGAAGTTAGACTCTACTTTGAAATCTGAACTTAATACCCTAACTCTTTCTTGATGAAATGCATTATTGCTGTTTTTTTCTTGGGCTGAAACTCGAGCAAAGCCAGTGTCAAGCATGTATTCTTGATACTTTGAGTAGATATAGATGGGGTCATTATAATCTTTAATAGTCGTTTCTACCTCTCCATCTACTGAAGCAAAACATTTAAATAGTGACTTGCTGATATCAAACTCCATGCGCTCAGCATCGATTTTGAGGCTGTCTGAATCAAGTACAGCACCGTCAATAAATCTTGCGTAGTGGGGGGATCCATTATCATCTGAATCTACAAAAACTTTTGGTGCACTAATTGTATAGGCACCGAGTTTGATCTTAACGTCTCCTATTAAGATTGAATCTCCTTCTTGGTAGTTGAGTTTTTCAGCAGAAATAATTTGAAAGTCTTTGAGGTTTTTGGCTGATAGAAGCTCTTCTGCTTGAGCTGGCAAAAGGAAAAAACAAATAAAACAAAAAGCGTTAAATAGAGCCTGAATGTACATGACCTTCAAAAGATACTAGCTTAGTTTTGAAATCATATTTAATCAAATCAGCATAGATTAACTTATTATTCTGAATTATATGCGGCTCGCCACTAAAAACCGCGATACTGGGCTTTTGTTTTCCATCCATTGGGATTGTGAGTTTATCAGAGTAGCAGTCAATATTTTCGGCTTTGACATTTACTTGTCCCTCAGCAAAGACAGTGCCATCTTGATGGATTTGTATTTTTTCGGCTTTAAGTTTTTGTGTTGCACTGATGTCTAATTCTGCAAGACCGCTAGCTTTGATGCTTTCTTTTGCTTCAGGCTGCAGTTCGATTAATTGTGCTGATAGCAGCATGGTCTGGCTCTGTGCAATTTTTCTTAGCAGGGCGTTGCCATTACTTTTGACATAACTAAAATCTTTTTTTACAAGTCCTTGTGAACCTGAGAGTGTAAAGCCTCGTTTTGAACTTAAGTGCCAATTTTCTTCAAATAAAATGTTTTCGTTGGCTTCACTAAAAAACATTTTTTTGGCTGCAATTTGATATTCGCCAGCCTTGGTTTCTAGATCAACATTATCAAATAGCTCAACAGACTGATTGACTTTATCAAGCAAGGCAAAATCCGCCACTATATTAAACTCCGGCTCAAAGTATTTTAAAAGGGGCTTAATCATTTTGGCTTTAGTTTCATCAGGGTTAGTTTCAATCCGGTCTGCTTTTAATTTCCATTTGACTTTGCCAGTTTTTTCATCTATTTGACTAACGTCATAATTTTTAAGCTTTATACTAACCTCATCAAAATTTTCAGGCATCTGTACCTGAGAAATAGTCATGAAGCCAGATATAGCACTATATAAAAAAAATGAGACCCCAACAAAAAGCGGGGTCAACATTATAATTTTGACTTTATGGTCTCGATAAAAATCCAGTAACACTATTAGTTATTTTGGTGAGCTGCAGTAGCTGCTTGTTTAGCTGTAAGCTCTTCAAGTTGCTTACCAAGTGAGTTAACCTGATCTTGGATATTCTCAGCAGATCTTTTTAGTTTTTCATCAGCAAAACCTTTAAAGTCTCTGATTTTGTCTGATGCTTGATCTCTGATCTCATCGATTCTGTCATTTAAGCCTGAAAGAAATTCAGATGAGTTCATCTCTAGTTTCTTTCTGACTTCTGAGCCAGGCTTTTCAGCTGAAAGAATACCTGCTATGTAACCGGCCATAACGCCAAATACGATACCCATCAAAAAATTGATGGCTGAGTTGTCATTGTTTCTATTAGTTTCCATGGGGAAATTATAGCTTTTTTAGACTACTTTTTGTTAAAGACTAGATCCGAAACGCCTTCACCAAGGGTGCTTGCAAGCTCTGTTATATAGCTTCCAAGTTTTGACATATTCTTGCTAGCGTCTGCCATTTGATGATTAACAGATTCAATGTAGTTCTTAAAAATATTGATAAGAGTCTGTACGGCTTCTAAAGTTTTGCTGAGCTGTACTAGAACAGGCACAAAGAAAATCAGAAAAACCATCAAACTTAATGCCAAAAAAGCCAAGCTGATGACAAAAACACTATCTATAACACCCATATCACTCATTAGCATAATAATTAATCCTCTTAAACCTTAGCTGCTTTAGTATCTGCCTGTTGTTCTTGCTGATTAGCAGAACTTGCATACTTGTTATTGATGTCGCGAATGCGAGCTGAAGTTCTTTTGATAACTTCTGAGGCTCTTGCACCAAACTCACTTGAACTGCTGCTAGAGAACTGAACCAGAGTACTGAAAAGGGAGATCGAATTATCAATCAACTTTTTAGTACCTGATGGTAGCTTGGACATTCTATTGAAAAAGGTTTTACCAGGGAAAGGCAGCACTACTAGAGCTGCTGCAAAGCCAGCTACTATTCCAAAAATGAAAGCGATAAATCGAAACATCGGGCTCTATGATAGCACTTTGTCTTGAGCACAGGCTTGTTTAGGAGGCTGTGGCACCAGCTCATCCATGGTAACAATTTTGTGATAATCAACAACCTTCATGACGTCGCTGCGTCTAAGATCTGTAGGCTTGGTGTAGCCGCAAGCATGTAACATACTATTAAATTCTTTAATAACGGCATTTTGATAATTAGCGACTCTTGGAATTTTTTCTTCAACAACAAGACCTCTTTCTAACCAAGGATCGTGAGTTGCAACTCCTGCAGGACAAAAATTAGTATTGCATTTAAGAGCATGAATACAACCGATACTCAGCATAAAACCTCTACCGCCTTGGCAGAGATCAGCTCCCAGAGCAATGATAATGGCAAGATCAGCACCGGTAATAATTTTTCCTGAGGCAATGATTTTTATATCGTCTCTTAGACCAGCTTCTCGAAGAGCGTTATCTACGTACATTAGAGCGTCTTTAAGTGGATAGCCAAGATAGTCAGTATGAGCTAGAGGAGCTGCACCGGTAGCGCCTTCAGCACCATCCACGGCAATATAGTCTGGGTGCATACCGCTAGTTTTAATTTCATCTATAAGATCTCTTATAAAGCCTTTTCTTCCAAGACAAAGTTTGATACCGACTGGTTTACCACCTTTTTCTTGAAGTTCGTTTACCCATTCAAGCATGCCACGAACGTCATTCCACTCTTTGTGTCCTGGAGGTGAAATGATATCGGAGCCCATTTCTATGCCACGCGCTTCAGCAATAGCTTCGTTGATTTTGACCTTAGGCAAGACACCACCTTTACCAGGCTTAGCTCCTTGAGAAAGTTTGATCTCAAACATTTTGATTTGATCATTAGCTGCTAGTTCCATAAACTTAGCTTCATCAAAGTCACCATTTTTGTGCCTGACACCAAATTTTGCTGTGCCGATTTGTAAAACTAGATCAGCGCCACCTTCGTAGTGATAGCGAGATACACCGCCCTCTCCAGTATTGTGGTAGAAACCACCCATTTTAGCTCCGTGGCTTAAAGCGCTGATGGCATTTTTGCCAAGTGCTCCGTAGGACATTGCAGATATATTGAAAAGAGAAGCGCTATATGGCTGGCGTCTTTTTGTACCGATAATCACTCTATGCTCGACATCATCTTCTGAACTGTTTACCGGAAAAGCACTGTGTCGAATGAGCATAGTGCCGGGTTTGTCCATATCTTTTTTGGAGCCAAAGGCAACCGTTGAAAGTTGTTTTTTGGAGTTTGCATAGACCCAAGTTCTTAGGTATCTAGGTATTGGTCTGTCAGAGCGCTCATCATGAAAAAGATACTGTCTCAATTCGGGTCCGATAAATTCAAGTACATAGCGCGCAAGACCAATGACCGGAAAATTTCTCTTGATAGTGTGTTTTTTTTGCGTGACATCATTGAATGCCACCAAAACAAATAGAATGATGGGACCAAATAAAATAATTGTGGACGCGTACTCTGCAAAGAAATGAGAGATATTATTTGCTAGCTCGATTACTGTATTTAGCATACCTAATAGTTTATACCCAAGTCACTTGAGTATCGTCTGCTAGAATGGTGATTTTATACCATGAGAAAAGCAGATTATAAAACTAGGGATGAGTTGAATCAGGCATTAGAAGCTCAAGAAAAGACTTGGGGCTTTGAGACGAGAGCTATACTTGCAGCTCAAGCTCCCGATCCAGCTACTGGGGCCACTATTTTTCCAATTTATCAAACCTCTACTTATACTCAAGCTGGTATCGATGACAATAAAGGCTACGTCTATTCACGTACTGCTAATCCAACCCGCACTGCCTGTGCAGATGTGATTGCTTCTCTTGAAAATGCTAATTATGGTTTTGTTTATCCTTCTGGGATTTCTGCAATTCATACTGTAATGCAGCTATTAGAGCCAGGTTCGCATGTCATCTCTAGCTCTGATTTGTATGGTGGTGCTCATAGACTTTTTAATGAGATCATGACTCCCATTGGTTTGAGTTATGACTTTGTCGATGCTAGAGAAGTTGATAATATCCTCTCAAAGATCAAAGATGAAACTAGGTTAGTTTGGCTTGAATCACCAACCAACCCACTCATGAGGCTTTGTGACATTTCAGCGATTTGTAAAGCAATTGCTCAGATTAATAAAGAGCGTAGTGAGTCTCAAAAAATCTTAGTAGGTTTCGACAATACTTTTGCAAGTCCTTATGGTCAGCGACCTCTAGATTTAGGTTGTGACATTGTCATTCATAGTGGCACGAAATACCTGGGTGGGCACTCTGATGTTTTGATTGGTGCCATTGTTGTCAATGATGATGAGCTTGGTAAAAAAATTGGCTACCATCAAAACGCTGTAGGTTCACTGGCTGGTCCTTTTGATTGTTGGATTTTAATGAAAGGCATTAAAACTCTTGCTGTAAGGATGCGTCAACATGAGAAAAATTGTATTGAAATCGCAAAGTGGCTCGAGGCTTGTGATCAAGTTGAAGCTGTGCACTGCCCGATACTTGAAAGTCACCCTCAGCACGATCTCTATAAAAAACAAATGGACTGTTACAACGGTATGTTAGCTTTTGAGTTTAAAGGTGATTTTGATACTGTCAAAACATTGGTGAGTTCTACTGATATATTTCAATTAGCTGAATCTTTAGGTGGTGTTGAGAGTCTCATTGGACACCCTGCAAGTATGACTCATGCAGCAGTTCCTCCAGAAAGGAGAAAAGAGCTTGGCATTAATGATAATTTGGTAAGGTTATCAGTCGGTATCGAAAACGTTGAAGATTTGATCAAGGATTTGGAGCATGCTTTTGCAAAAGCAAAGTAAATCAGTAGTTACAAGAGAAGAGTTTGCCAGCAGAAGAAAAAAAGTTCTGGACTACCTCAAAGATTTGAGTCAATCGAAAGGCAAACATCTTAAAGCTGTTTTTAAAAGTGGTAAGCAAAAGACTTTCAGTAATGATGTCAAGTATCCTTTTAGGGTCAATAGTGATTTTTACTATCTCACTGGTTTTGTAGAACCAGAAGCTGTATGTGTTTTAGATCCTTTTTCAGACAGCCCTTTTACACTTTATGTTCAGCCCTTAGATCCGGACTACACTATTTGGGAAGGACACCGCGAAGGTATCCAGGGGGCTTTGAAAAATTTTCAAGCTGATGCAGCTTACGATACTGAAGATTTTAATGACGGTCTTTACCCAAACTCCAACAAAAAATCTAGTCAGACCTGGGAAATCATTGATTTTGTTCATTCACTAAGAACAGTCAAATCTGATGCTGAAATTCAAGTGATGCGTAAGGCTGCTGAGATTTCTATTCAGGCACATAGAGTGATTGAAGCAGAAATTTTCCCTGGTATTTGGGAATACGAGCTAGAAGCTAGTCTAGGTCATGTTTTCAGATCCAAAGGTGCTAATGGATGGGCTTACCCACCTATTGTTGCTGCTGGTGCTGATACCTGCGTTTTACATTACACCACCAATCACAAAGAAATCCAAAAAGGCGATTTGGTTTTGGTTGATGCTGGTTGTGAGTACCAGTACTATGCTGCAGACATTACTAGAACTTACTGTGCTGGTGAGATGTCACAAGAACAAAAAGATATTTATGATGTGGTTCTTGCTGCTCAGAAAGCTGCAATTGAATCAGTAAAACCTGGTGCCAGCTTTCAAGACACCCACTCTGCTGCTACTAAGGTTATAGGTGAAGGTTTAGCGAGCTTGAATTACATCAAAGACAAAAACGATCCCGCACAAATCAAACAATACTATATGCACGGTACGGGTCACTCGCTAGGTATTGATGTACATGATCTTGGCATCGATAAAAAATCTACTAAATACGTACCTGGCATGGTCACTACTATTGAGCCGGGTATTTATATCAAAGACAAGGCTATTGGTATTCGCATTGAAGATGATGTTTTGGTTACCAATAAAGCTAGTGATGTCTTAACTAAAGACCTTGATAAGTAAGAATAAAACCTACCCTTATAGAGGTATAACTTAATCTGATAGCTTTATAAAGGTATACTCAAAGGCTATACCTTTATGAGGGTATAATGTTTTTGTGCCAAAAGAAAGTATAAATTTCGAATTTGAAGCGGTTCTAGAGCAGGGGAGAGATTTAATCCAGAATTCAAGATCTATAAAAAGATCTTACAGTGATGAGCTTTATCAACTGGCTTCAAGTCAACCAATAAAAATTATTACGGGCTTTAGAAGGTCAGGCAAATCCACATTAGTAAAAGAGCTTTGCAGAAACTTAGTAGCAAAAAAAAGATATTCAATTAACAACATACTGTATTTAAATTTCGAAGATTTGAGCTTAGAGAAGTATCTTGAGGCAAAAAAAATCAAAGAACTTATTGATTACTTTACTAAAAAAATTCCCAAAAAACGTTTACTTGTTTTAGATGAAGTACAGCTTGTTAAGAACTGGGACAAACTCCTGCGTACAATCTATGAATTTGATGCGGAAGCTAATATCGTGATAACTGGATCTAATTCTGAGCTACTGTCTAGTGAGCTTAGCTCCAAATTAGCTGGTAGGTTTGTAGAGCTATCTATACAAACCTTTTCTTTGAAAGAATTCCTGGATTTTAAAAATTACAACATTAGTAACAAAAAAGAATTCGATAAATATCATTATGCTATCAAAGATCTGTTTTATGAGTATATTCGTTTTGGTGGCTTCCCAGAGGTTTTTTCAATTACTAGCGAAGATGCCAAAAAAACCTATTTGAAAAATCTTATTAGCAAGGTGATATTAGATGATGTCATTAAAAGATTTTCAATCAGGAATCCTATTATTATTGAGAAAATTCTGGTATACCTATTACTCAATATTGGTAATGTTGTATCTTTCACTCGTATAGAGAATCATTTAAAACAACTTGGTTATAAAGTCAAAGCAAATACAATTATTAACTATGTAGAATATCTTACTAAAACCTTTGCGTTAACAGAAGTCAATCGTTTTAGTTGGAAGAGTCAAAGAGTTTTTGAGACTACTAGAAAATATTACGCTGCAGACCCAGGACTGAGCTATGTTTACTATGATCTTGGTAATAATTTCACTAAAAGACTAGAAAACATAGTCTATAACCAGCTTAAGCGTGAGAAAAACGCTCCATCTATATACTATGGTTACGATGATATGGAAGTCGATTTTATATGTCATGAGGAAAGAACAGGACAATATGAGAAGTTTCAAGTTACTAAAGAATTGACTGAAGAAAATCAAGAAAGAGAATTTAATTCTTTGATTTACTCAGATGGATATACTAAAAAAAGTAGGAACTATCTTTTGAGTCTTGAGGATGATAATAAGATAGAGCAAGCTCAGCTGCCAGGCCTAACTGTAAAAATTGAGCAACAGAATCTTTTAAAATGGCTTTTAGCTATTGAATAGAAATAAAACTTCTTTATCAACATAGATTTCAAGTTTCTCAGAGTAATTCTGAATCAAATACCCTAAACCAGTATCAGGATTTTCAAAGGCTGCTTTTAGAGACTCTGCTTTTTCCTTGCCATAAGCAACAACAATGATTTTTTCTAAATTGGCAGACTCAAAAATATCTGTGCCAATAGTTGCTGCTTTATAGGTATTGTGTTTTTTTGCTGTAAGAGGCGATAGTTCAATGATTGTAGTCGAGTTGTTTACGTATTCTTCTCCAATAAAAGCAATGTGAGCACTTGCAGGGTCTCTTCCTAAGCCGCAGTATATTTTTCTTGGACCAGCATTTTTTTTCAAAAAACGATCAAAATCATCTAGGTTTTCAGTATCGATTGCATAGAAATTTTCCTGAGCTTGTTTTAAAGGTTCAGGCAGAGCGTTTTTTAAATCTTCTGCAAAGGTTTTTTCTGCATTTATCAATTCATCAAGGTGGGTTAGACGCAGCTCAGGATGAATTTTGCGTTTCTGCTTGATATAAGTGTCGTCCCCTCGGTTTAAATCCATGGATAGAGATTCAGATTGTGTAAAAAACTCATTGACCAATTTATAAATGCAAGTTTCATAACTTGCACCTAGAGGTAAAACTACGAGGCCAGGTTTTTGTAAGTCTTCTATTAACAAACTTGCAACAGCTTTTTCAAGCTCTTGGCGAGTGTTAAATTCGACTAGTATTTGTTTATTGATCACTATTGAGGATTTGCTTCAAGTATTTGTGTGATTCCTTAATATCTATCACAAATACTTTTCTTCCCTTAATTTCAATTTCGTTGTATTCATCATAGATTTTTGATTCTGCAAATAGAATAATGGCTTTGCTTGTTTTGGGGTAAGCTCTAAAAAATGCTTCCAATCCCTTAGGTAAACTTTGCATTTCAAACTTAGTCTTTACCTCTATTGCGGTGAGTATTTGGTTTTTTTGCCAAATGAAATCAACTTCTTGTCCCTTGCTTGTTCTCCAGAAAAATACATCTGTATTAGCTCTATTGGCAATAGAAATTAGGTAATGCAAAGCATAAGTTTCATAAATTGTCCCTTGATCTTGTCGTTTTTTCAAGCTTATAAAGTTTTTCAATAATGCATGGCGAATCCCCAGGTCATATATGTAGTATTTTTTAGATTTTTTCAGTTCATTGCTTAAATTGCTCGAGAAAGATTTTAAGACATAGGTTGTATAAGTTTGCTCAAGGATGTCAATGTAGGATTGGATTGTTTGTGCTGAGACTCTCAGATCCCTGGCTAGATTACTAAGAACAACAATTTGTCCTTGAAACTCTGCAAGCATAAACAGCAACTTATTAAAGCTTGAAATATTTTCTTCCTTTATGAGTGATTTGATGTCTTTTTGGATATAGGTTTCTAGAATTCCACGTAAATAAAGTTCTCTTTTTTCTCCAGAGTACTCGTAGACTTCTGGCAAGCCACCATAGATAAGGTATTCATCAGTGGATAAACGATGCTGATCTGCTGACAAGTATTCGTCTAATAACATTGGCATAAGTCTGTAGCTATGTAATCTTCCTGCCATGGACTCTTGGATATGTTTATGCATTTCAATGGCAGAGGAGCCTGAAGCAAAAATCTTTACTTTCTTAGTGCTATCTCTTTTACCGAGATCAAACAAGGCTTTAAATACTTTGCCGGCATTTTTTATGTAATGAAACTCGTCAATAAAAATCGTTGCACCATGGCTTAGTAAGAATTTTTGAATTTCTGACTGGCTCGCCTCAAATTTGAGTAAATCATCAGGTTGCTCTAAATCGAAATAGCAGTGCCGCGTTTTCAATTTTTTGGCTACTTGATTGAGCAGATAGCTTTTACCTACTTGGCGTGGACCAAAAATTATTACTACTTGAGTTTGTTCAAGTTCTTCTAAAAGTTCGGGTAATAAATTGCGCTTAAATTTAGGCACTATTAAATTTTACCCGGTTTTAGCAAGATTCCTGACTACCACTTAATAATTCTGCCAATGGCAAGATTCTTAAGTAGTGCTTTGAAATCTTGCCAAAACCCTTAAAGCTCAAGGTATTCTATGCCACTAAGCTCACTGATGATATTCAAAGCATCTTTATCGCGATTATTGATCAATGGATCAATAGATGCCTCTCTATTACCGCCACCTACAGTCAGTGCCACTATGCTGAGACCGCGGCGTTTGGCAAATTCAATACTCAACAAAGAATGATTAATAGTGCCTAAATCAGGTCTTATGACCAGAACAACAGGCAGCTCAAGTTTGCGAGCAATATCCGCAACTAACTCACCTTGGCTATTAAGCGGTACAGCAAGCCCACCGGCTCCTTCAACAATGACATAGTCATGTTGTGAGCTAATCTCTTTGAAATCAGCAATGATTTTTGTAAGTTCAATGCGCTGGTTTTCTAATCCGGCAGAAAAATGCGGTGAAGCTGGAAAAGAAAAATCATAGCTATTGTAAATAGCTACACCAGGACAGTTATCAGCTATAAAATCATAGTCTTTGTCTAAGCCAGTTTGTACCGGTTTGTAATAAGCTATTTGCTCAGGTTCGTACTTGCCAGCTGCAATCATACGATTGAGCATTTTGCTTGAAAAAAAAGTCTTACCAACATCAGTATCAGTGGCAGTTACAAAGAGCATAGTTTATACGGATTGCAAGTCTTTATCTGTACTGTTGCTATCACCAAAAACTTTACTAGTATCAATTTCCTCATCTTCAATACCAGAATATTTGTTCAAAACTAAGCAAGAGACAGAGTCAAAGCTGACATTCACCATGGTTCTGGTCATGTCTAAAATCCTATCGATACTCAAAATTACAGCAATAGCTTCTAGAGGCAGACCAACAGCTTGAAATACAACAGCAAGTGTAACCAAGCTACCATGAGGTATGCCAGGAGTACCAAAGGTTGCAAGCAAAACCATGAACACAACAAAGATTTGTTTGTCTAAGCTAAGCGGCTCTGGAAGCCAAGCTTGTGCAATAAAGAGCGTGACAATAGATTCATAAATAGCGGCACCATTCATGTTCATTGTTGCTCCAAGAGGAATCACAAAACTCGCTACTCTATTTGGTACGTTAAATTCATGCTCCATAGTCTCCAGTGTTACTGGGATTGTTGCAGCTGAGCTTGAAGTAGAGAATGCTGTCAGCATAACTTCGCGCATGCGTGAGAAAAATTGCACTGG
>CAWUIS010000004.1:0-23004 GCA_963922625.1 uncultured Candidatus Melainabacteria bacterium
ACTAGTTGGCTATCTTGCTAATGGCATTGCTGAACAAAACGCTTTTTTCTACGTTGCTATGGTGCTGTTTTTTGGTGGTATTGTTGCTGCCATAATTTCTACCGCAGATTCAGCGATACTATCTCTTTCTTCACTAGTGTCTAGAGATATCTACGGTAAATTTCTTAAGCCAAATTCAACAGATAAAGAGCGAATCAACTTTGGAAAAATTGTCACACTGGTACTAGTGGCATTTTTGCTAGTGTTGTCATGGAATCCACCTTCAACTCTGTATCAAATCTTGGTAATAAAACTTGCTGTGCTGATACAGGTTTTCCCAAGTTTTGCTTTGAGTATTTACTGGACCTCAATGAGAGCGAAATCAGCCATTTTGGGCTTGTCTACTGGGGTTATTTTTACTGTCTTGATGGCTATTTTAGGTCACAATGATATCCTGGGCTTCTATGCTGGTTTATGGGGGCTGGGCTTGAATATTCTAGTAATTGCCTTAGTTAATCCATTTATATGCAAGCTAGAAGTCAAGCAAGTCCAAACTGAAGAAGAAAATAATTCTCAAGCTTCTCCTGAGCTTAGTACAAATTTGATATAATATATATATACATGAAGTGTCAAAGGTGTCACTTATGAAAAGCGTTGCAGGCCATAATTGCCAAAAACATGCAACAGTGGAATATGTACCTGCTCAGGTACATATTCCAACAGAGGATATTGCCCTTACTCAGAGACAACAACAGGAACCTGATGAAGCAATAACTAAAGAAATTAACCAAAGCACAGAACAAGCTTTTTCTGAACCTGCTCCAGAACCTGGTTTTTTAGAAAAAATTATTAGTAGCGATGCATTTAAAAACAAGGTTCCAGCTTATACGGTCTTAATAAACAATATTGTCAACGGCGCAAGTGCTATTGCCAATTTTTTGCCCTTGCCAAAAAAGTTTCAAGACTTTTTTTTCAATACAGCTCGCTATACAAGCAAGACGATGATGTCTGCAAATAATATCGTTAGTTCCAGCCAATTATTCAAAAAATACTCTCTATTGGATGGAAGTGGCCAGTTGGCTGAAATTCCATTAGTTTGGAGTGTGCCTTTTAACAAGGTCTATTTAGCAAAGGCCGGAGGTTATGGCCTTACAACTTTAGGTATTGCTGCAGCAAGAGCACTGGGTGTCAAAAAACATGAAAATTTCTCAAAAGCACTTGCTGCAATTCCAAAAGGAATCAGTGCTTCATTCAAAGAGCTTTGTGATGATTTGAGTATCGGTTTTGGCAAATTTAATTTAAACGCACCTGGTGATAGCCTAAAAAATCTAAATAAAATGATCAGTAATATCTTTATTAATCCTAAAAGAGGTGGGCTGCCATTGATTAGCGGTTTTGCGTTAATCACAAGTGTAGGCTTGGGTTTAAATTTTGAAAGTCTCTTTGGATTTGGCAACTGGATCAGAAGTACCTTTAGCTTACTTCTATCTACTGATAGGTTGCAATCAATTAGCAAAAGACCTCATTATTTTTCAAGTGGGGTTTCTCACTTGTTTGCAAATACCCTGAATGTTATCTTCCCAGGAGGGGATCAGGATAAATCAAGAGTTTCAACTTCAATTAAATTAATGTTGGATTTATATGGTAAAGATCAACTGCGCCAATCGCTAGCTAGTGGTGAGCAATCAAATACAGATGATATAGACCTTAAGGATCATTCATTAGTCACTTTTGCTAACTGGCTTGAGAACAAAGTTCCTGCTGCTAAAGGCTTCGCGGGGACAATCAGAAATATGATTATGAGTACATAATTTTTTTGCGTAATTCTTAATTTCGCCAAAAGTCTATTGTAGTAAAAAAAAGTTCCCGAACATGCCGTATAATAGAGGCATCGTGTCAGAACCGCTAACAAAAGAGGAAAAACAACTAAATAAATTGGTTGAATCGTATGTGGCCTTTATTGACAAAAAAGGCATTGTTGAAGAGTGGACAGATGCGGCAATTTTAAGAATGCGCGATAGGTTCAGACTTGCAGCTAGGAAAACCCGTGGTTGTTGGACTTTTGATTTTTATGAGGCTTTGCAAATTCTCAATAAAGAGAGTATTAAAAGAGATCTTAAAGCAGCTACATAAGGGAGTGTCGCCGAATCCCTTTTTTATCAGTGAAATAAATGCATCGGGACTCATCGAAACTACCATCAAGCAAACCAAAATCAAAAATCTTTAAGTCATAGTTATAGTCTAGGTTTGCTTGATTTTTTTGTATGGGCGTAGTTTCCGCCAAACTTTAACAAATGATCAAATATTAAGACCTTTACTTTGTGTATTACGTTTGGCGACACGCCCATAAACACAAAAAAACGAAGCCCTAGAGCTTCGTTTTTTCATTAGACGTATATTGAATTTTAGGTGTTTGATGGTTGTTCTGCAGCCTTGTAAGAATTCTCTACAGTATCTGCAAACTCAAGCACTTCACCAAGTCCTTTAAGCTTTCCTTCGTATTTTGCAATCAAAGCATCAAGCTCTTTGCGAGTTCTATATAGTGTGCCTAGTTCTTTAGCGTACTTCTTGAACTCGTCAACAATGTTTTCCATTAGTAATTAATCTCCATCACGTCAGCGTCCTTAACCACAGACAATATATTAATTCGGTAAAAAGCCTCTAAGACTTGAGCAAAAAGACCTTTCTTACTGTTATTTTATATATACGCTATCTACTTAGGCAAGGAAGTTTGATGATTTAATCGAAAAATACTCCTAATAGATGAGCGATTAGTGAGCTTGCCTAGGCTATTTGGGGGAGGTTCATTTGTGATATTATCCTACGCATGGCTTCCGTTGATTATAAATATATAGATCCATACATTGCAAAACAGCTAGTAGGTTATTCAACAGCATCTTCTTTACATGAAAGCTGGAAAGAAACTAAAAAAGCGGGCGGTGCAACTGAAGCTTGGAGACCACTGCTTCCTAATGATGCAAGATGGCTAAAAAATAAAATTGCTAATGATAGTAATCATAGAGAGTATCTTAAAGAGCTTCGTCCTAATAGTCCGATAGAAGAGTTAAGAACTAGGATTGGGAGAAATACTATTCGTCATAATTTGCGAACGGAGTTTGATAGGTCTTTGCGATTATTAGAATCTTTATTAAGTCAAAAGCCAAAGCAGTCAGAATCAACTCCAGAACCATCAAATTATGAATTTGATGCAATGGCATTAGATTTTAAAGATCTTCCACCAAGCTTCCAGAGAAAAAACTTGCAAGGTGCCCAAGATAGCCTTGATGTTTTGTCAAGAGGTTTTAATGCCGGTGATATTCAAGTTGATTTTGCTAAACAAAAAGTTGCATACAAAGATGATATAGCTTTAGAAAATGGTGTCAGGCAATTTCATAATAGATGGATGCGTAATAACTTAGATACTGCTCCAGTTGATCAGGCTAAAGCAACTCAAGACCTTTCAGATGAATTAAAAGCTTTTGATAAGAATTTATTACAAACCATTTTGTCTAAAGCAGAGGAACTCTCTAGCTATCTTGGTGTACTCATGCAGCTATCTAATTCTGAGTTTGATAGTAAGTTTGACTTAGATCAAAGAAAAGCAATGATGTCTGAGTTTAGAAACAAAGCACTTGATAAGTATATAAATATTTTTGATCAAGATGAAGCTGCTTTGATCCATCCTATATCTGTAGATAATCCAAACAATATTATGTGGCTTGATCACAATGAAAGTAGAATAATTAAATTACAAGATGATGCCAAAATTTTAGAAAACGGCTCTCCCTTCCAGTTTAATCTTAAGGAGTTTAATGCTGATGAATTGCCGCCTTCGTATATTGATTTAATCAACGAAAATGCTTTTTTCCTCTTTACTCAATTAGCTAGTTTGCCAAAATCAAAGCTGGAGAATCTTAGCGGTGAGGAAATAGCCAAAATTACTAGCGATTTTGCCAAATTTAACGCCAGATCAGAAAAGATTAGTGGTCAGGAGCCAACCCAGCCAACACAACAACAAATGGAATTATTCACTGGATTAGTGAATATCGCACGAGAGATAGTGACTGAAAAATCTTCTCACTTTAATAATGGAAAATCAGCTCTAAGAAATGATCATAGTGAAAGATCTGTTTTAGAGCAGCTGCATAGAAGAATCTAGAGACTAAAAACAGATTTTTCTTCTTTTTTCTCTTCTTTGTTTTGTTGAGGTCTGAATTTTTCTATATCTTGAGGTGAAGCAAGGCGATTATAGCCACAGTCTTTAGTGTCTGAGCAAGCAAGCTTATCACCACGTTTAAGAGTTTTGTACATCATCTGTTTTCCGCAATCAGGGCACTTAGAATCAATTGGTGGGTACCAAAAAACTACCTCGCAGCCGTTTTCGGACCATTTATTACAGCCATAAAAAATCTTACCGAAACGTGATTTTTTCTCAACGATATCACCGCCGCAGCCTTCTCTTGGGCAGGCAATACCTGTTTTTTTCTGTATTGGTGAGGTGTAGCCGCAATCATTAGTAGTACAAGCAAGGTAGTCACCATAGCGTCCATAGCGAATTACCAAAGAAGAGTTGTTGCACTTAGGGCAAGCTTCTTCTGTGTAAGGTCTGTCTTCTGGAGCTGGTTTACCTTCTTTGGTGAGGTTGACTATGGTTTGGCAATTTGGGTAGTCAGAACAGCCTAAGAAAGGACCATAACGGCTGCCTTTGAGTACCATCTTTGAGCCACAAGTTGGGCAGTCGTATTCTGTCTCGATGACAACGTTTTCAATTTCTTCAGAGGCTTTTTTGACAACATCAATAAAACCAGGATCAAGTTTTTCTAGGACTTTTTCCTGCTCAGCTTTTTTCTTACCGCGGGCAGGTTTGATTTTTTCTTTTTTCTTCCAGTCTTTGCCAAGGTAAAATTCCTTGATCATGGTGAGCCAGTCCTGCTTATCATCAGCAATAGAGTCTAAGCTGTTTTCCATTTGTGAAGTGAAATCAACATTGATATAGCGTCCAAAATGATCAACCAAGAGCTGGGTTACTTGCATCCCAAGTTTGGTTGGCTTGAGTGCATTGGAGTTTTCAACTTTTTCAGCGTATTTCCTATCTTGGATGGTGTTGATGGTAGGTGCGTAGGTAGATGGTCTGCCTATGCCCTGTTCCTCAAGAGTTTTGACTAAGCTAGCTTCATTGTAGCGAGGCGGTCCTTCAGTGAAGTGCTGACTCGGCTCAGGGTTCAATACATCAATTTTGTCCCCCTTAGCAATATTGTCTGGAAACTTTGCTTCTTGTTCTTTTTTCTCGATATCTTCAGAAATCTCTTGCTGACCTTCATAGACAATACTGTAGCCTTGAAAAGTTTTCTTTGAAGCACTCGCCCTTAAAACCAAGTCTTTTACTTCATTGGCAATCTCCAGGGTTTTAATTTCAAGTTTGGCTGGTGTCATTTGTGAAGCGATAAAACGCTGCCAGATGAGTTTATAAAGTTTGTACTGCTCATCGCTTAAGTACTGCTTGATAGATTCAGGACTCTTGTCGACATAACTTGGACGAATAGCCTCGTGAGCATCTTGTTCATTACCTTTTTTGACTTTGCCATAGATATTAGGGCTTTCTGGGTAGTAGTCCTTGCCATATTTTTCAAGGATAAATTCTTTAGCTGCTTCTTGAGCTTCTGGTGCGATGCGTAAGCTATCTGTTCTCATGTAAGTGATCAAACCCACTTGATCATTACCACCAAGCTTAACTCCTTCGTAGAGCCCTTGAGCTACTTGCATAGTACGCTTGACTGTAAAGCCTAAGGCATTGGAAGCCGCTCTTTGTAAAGTAGATGTCTTAAAAGGTACTTGAGCTTTTTTGCTGCTTGGTTTGGTAGTCAAAGACTGCACTTCCAACTCAGCTTTTTTGATTCGCTCAAGAATCTCCTTGACTTCTTCTTCAGACCTGATCACTCTAACTTTTTCTGGATCTTGATCTTTAAGTGGAGAGACAATACGCTTGCCATCTACTTGTACTAAGTTAGTGATGAATTGAGGCTTTTTGCCTTTACATTCAACTTCGCTTGTCACGGTCCAGTATTCTTCTGGGATGAATTTTTGGATTTCTTCTTCACGCTCGCATAACAAACGCACAGCAATTGACTGTACTCTTCCAGCACTTCTACCGCCAATTTTGCGCCATAGAATAGGAGAGATTTTATAACCTACCAAGCGATCTAAAACCCGGCGTGCTTGCTGTGCATCAACTAAGTCCTGATTGATTTCTCTGGGGTTTGCTACTGCTTTTTTGACAGCGTCTGGCGTGATTTGGTTAAAAGCAATACGGCTATAGTTTTTCATTTTTAGCTCTTGACTTAAGTGCCAAGCAATAGCCTCACCTTCTCGGTCAGGGTCGGAAGCTAGGTAAACAGTTTCAGCCTTTTTAGCGTAAATATTAAGCTCATCTATGACCTTTTTCTTACCGGGCATTGGTTCATAACTCAGCTCAAAATTGTTTTTGACATCAATACCAAGACCTTTTGCCGGCAAATCCCTGATATGACCAATGCTGGATTTGACCAAATAGTCTTTGCCTAGTATTTTTGTAAGGGTTTTTGATTTTGCTGGTGACTCAACAATTACTAGGTATTTGAAGGCCTTTTCTTTGCTTTCTTTAGTTTTTTTAGCTTCTGCCATATATATCCACTTCTTATGCCCTGAAATTTAGCATAAAAAGCTACTTTATATATGTTTCAGAGCAAAATTTTTTAAAAAAGCAAAAAAAATTAAATTCATCTATACAAATTGCATGCAAAAAAGCTATTATTAATACATATTGACGCAATAGGAGTGTTTATATAAACGTTCAAAACACTAACTTTCATAATAACCGCGGTACTGCTGGGCCACAGCCAAGTGCTGTACCCTCAAGAGTGCCTGACGATGAGGCATTGATACTGCCTACAAGAGTCAATATGGACCAAAGAGTTGGTAGTGATGATCAAGATCTCGAAGAGCTGATGGGGATACATGCTAGTAATGATAAATTGGCAAACAGAATAACTGATGTAAGTACCAAAGTTCTTGAGAAAGGTGAAGGGGCCATGCGAACTACTGGGACCTTACTTTCGAGTAGTGGTATTCTTGCAAAAGAAGGAATTAATAAACTTAAGTCAAACCCTACAGCTGTGACAACTGCAGTTGGTTTGGGAGCAGCTTTTTCTGGTTTGGTGGCAGCAAATGATTTTGTGCAAACCATTAAAACTTTTATGAATCCAAACAATGAATCAAATGTGTCGTGGCTGATGTACGCACTTAGAGGCATTATTACTGGTGGGCTTGCAAGCTCACTTGCAGCGCCATTTTTAGGTCTTAAAAATACACCACTTCATGAAATTAAAGACGGTAAAAGTACTATTCGTGAAAATAGGGTTTATGGTGCTGCTTTTGCAGCAATAATCACATCTGTATTTATTGCAACAGCCAAAGGTATATCCTTCTTGAATAAAATACCAATCCTTGGACCAATGATTGGTGATACTGTTCAGCCAGTGAGTCAGGGCTTAAGAGGAATTACATCTCCTGAGGCTGCTGGTACGACAGCTTCTCCAGGTGGTGGTATGCCAGCAGGGCTACCGGCTTAAAAGCTTAGCTAGGGTTTGATTGATTAATTGTGGTGATGCTTTACCTTGAGATTTTTTCATTGCTTGTCCAACAAAAAAGCCTTTGATTTTATCGTTGCCTGATTTGAATTGTTCGACTTGCTTAGGATTAGCATCAAGTACTTCTTGAACCATAGCTTCAATTGCAGCAGTGTCAGTGATTTGTGCGAGTCCTTTTTCTGCGATGAGCTTTTTGACATCAGTACCATTTTCTAGAAGCTCATTGATGATATCGTTTTTGGCGATATTGTCTGAGATTGCTCCTGACTCTATTTCAGCTATCATGTCTGCAAGTAGTTTTGTACTTAGTTTTGTTTCGTGGATTTCTTTATCTGCTTCTTTGAGATAGGCTGCAACTGGTCCAATGATCCAGTTAGCTGCTTTTACAGCACTGGCTCCTTCAGTCACAGCTTGTTCAAAAAACATCGCAGTGGCAAAGTCATCGGTGATGATTTGTGCAGCTTCTTCTTTGAGTGAGAATTCTTCTACATATCTGGTTTTCTTTTGCTGAGCTAATTCAGGCATGTCAGCTTTAGCTTGATCTAATTGTTCTGGTTTTAGTAAGAGCGGTAATAAATCTGGCTCTGGGAAGTAGCGGTAATCATGAGCATCCTCTTTTGATCTCATAGAGTGGGTTTTGCCAGAGTTCTCTTCAAACAATCTAGTCTCTTGTACAACCTCGCCACCTTCATCTAAGATCTGTGCTTGGCGTTTGTATTCATATTCAATTGCTCTACCAATAGATCTAAAGCTGTTGACGTTTTTGATTTCAGCTCGCGTGCCAAAAGGAGCACCAGGAAGTCTAAGTGAGATATTGACATCACACCTTAAAGATCCTTCTTGCATATTGCCATCACAAACATCTATATAAAGTAAAACTTTGCGAAGCTCTTTGACATATGCGATAGCTTCTTCTGCAGAACGGATCTCAGGCTCTGAGACAATTTCAATTAGAGGAGTGCCAGCTCTATTAAGGTCAACCAAAGAATAGCTTGAACCGTGTAAACGCTCAGCCCCGGTGTGCACAAGCTTTCCAGCATCTTCTTCCATATGAATGCGGGTGATACCAACTACTTTTGATCCAATATCAAGCTGACCACCTAAGCAAATTGGCTTTTCAAACTGACTTATTTGATAGCCCTTTGGTAAATCTGGATAAAAGTATTGTTTACGGTCAAATTTTGATTCTAGGTCAATATTGCAGCCAAGCGCTAAGCCAGCTTTGATCGCATAATCAACTGCTGTTTTATTGAGCACAGGTAGTACCCCAGGGTAGCCCATGCATACCGGACAAGTATTAGCGTTAGGTGGGGCTCCAAATTGAGTTGAACAAGAACAAAAAAGCTTGGATTTGGTTTTTAGTTGTGCGTGGACTTCAAGCCCAATTACCATCTCATATTTAGTTGCGGTTGCCATAATGTTATTATAGCGTCATGCTTGGAATCTATATTACAGCAGGCTATCCTAGCGAAAAAGCGACTATTGAAGCATTGAAAATCTTAAATGAAAAGAAGGTAGATGTCATTGAGCTTGGCGTGCCTTTCTCTGATCCACTGGCTGATGGACCAACGATACAAAAGGCTAGCTATGAGGCTTTGCAAGCTGGTATGAACCTGGATAAAATTTTTGAACTAGTGATTAATGCTCGTGCTGAAAGTGAACTAGAAACTAAAAAAGGTCTCGATAATGTCATTTTGTTTTCCTACTTTAATCCACTGGAGCAGTATGGCTTTGATAAGTTGATTTCTAGGGCTAAAGAAGTTGGTGTGCGCGGGGTTTTGATACCTGATCTGCCTTTGGACAAAGCTGAAATTCTCAGTGCTCAATTTAAAGAAAATGGTTTAGATTTGATTTTATTGGTGGCATTGACTAGCACTCAAGAGCGTATCAAAAAATTATGTGCGCTCTCACATCCTTGGATTTATTTGGTAAGCCGTATTGGTATTACTGGTAAAAATATTCATGCAGATAGTGACAGTAAAGATTTTTCAGGTGCAAATTCTGAACGTATTGAAAAAATGATTCAAGAAATGCGCGCTTATGGATCTGAAACTATTGCACTTGGCTTTGGCATTGACAACAAAGAAAAAGTTGAGGCTGCATATAAACTGGGTGCTGATATGGCGATTATTGGAAGTAAAACGGTCCAGCTTAGTGAGTCTATGATTGAGTTTGAAAGCTTTTTAAAAGACCTTAAACCGGCAGTGGTATAATACTGATCCTGCTTTTGCAGGACAGAAAACTTACAATTTGGTTCTTCCCAAGCAATAGAACAAGCTATGGGGGCGTTTTAGATTTGACATGGGTTGGATTTGATACGGCGCGAGTCCAGGTAGCCTAGGTCCTGGTAAAACCAAGGTAAACGATAAGTGCTAACACAAATGAGTTCAGCGCTGAAGTTGCATATACTACTCCTGTAGTAACTGCAATCGCTGCGTAGTCCCGACAAAGTGTGGACAAACTACTTACTAGCTAAGGGCTAACCGCTTTGATAGTAAGTCACAACAACAGGTTAGTGCGTGAGACATAGTTTGATGAGTTTACTATGTGAAGCAAAGATTATAAGCTCAGAACCCGTTGAATGTCTGTGTTCATGCGAACGGTAAAATTGCAGATCCATAGACTACACTCGTAGTGCTTTATCTTTGAAGCCTCGTGGACCTGGGGGGCAGTACCCCAGCGCCTCCACCATTTTTAATTAGGGTGCGTTCAGCAGCAGTTTGTCCTTTGTTTATGCGGGTTTCTAGGGTGGCGAACCTTGGATTTAGTATCCAACCGTCTGCTTTGGCATTTTGTATCAACTTAAACGGAGAAGCTAGCTCTACAGTAAGTTTTTTGTCTTTTAGGTAAAAGCGCGAACCAATTGCTTTTAAAACAAGTTTTTTTTGTTTTGTATCACCGCTTTCAAATAAATCTTTAATATTCTTACAAAATTCAAATACATCGACAATTTTTTGTGAGTTATATTCCTGTGAGCTGGTACGCATGCTCATATCATCTTCAATCAGGCGTTTCTCGCTAATTAGGGCATCTCTTTTGAGTTTAAATGTCTCTGAGTCAATAATATCTTCTAGTTTCATGTCAACAAGCTTTTCAAGTTGTTTGTTGATTTTTTCTATTGCACTAGCTTGTTGTTTAAATACAGACTGCTCTTTGACTTGAAACTCGGAGTTTGCGTGCTTAAGCCATTTTTTTACCCATTCAATGTAGTGTTCTGGGATTGTAATTGAATCGAGCATCTGTGCAAACTGAGCTTCTAGATTTTCTGAACGTACACCTACCTGAGTACAAGCAATATGTGATTTGCGGTGAGTGCATCTGTAATAGCTTCTGTGATTCACACTGCCATCAGCCCTAGTTTTGTTCTTGTGCTCAGCAGTGATAGTAGCTCCACACTCACCACAAGTAAGCAAATTAGTAAAAGCAAAATCATGTTTTTTGATTTTGGGTCTATTGCGCCCTGCAATAATCTCTTGTGCTTTCTCAAACTCTTGCCTGGTGATCATGGGTTCATGGTTGCCTATATGAAGCTCATCAGACCATTTGAATTCACCATAGTAAAAAGTATTTCTAAACAGCTTATAGAGTCCATTCCTTGAAACCGGTTTTGCTGTTTTATTACGAGTAGCTGGGCTTTTTAAGCCAAGTTCTTTGGACTTTTTTATCAATTGTAAAATTGAATAGTTACCTGTTAGTAATAAATCCCAAAGTTTTCTTACCAAATGAAATCTTTCAGGATCTGGAATAACTTCTTTTTCACCTTTGATTCTCTCAATGGTATTGATATAGCCAAGAGGTGCTTTATTGGGGTAAGAACCTTTTTTGGTTTTAAATGCTTGCCCTCGTTTGACATTTTTACTAAGAGCTTGTGAGTATTCGGTTGCCATACCCAGCTCAACACTCATCATTATTGAATTGTCACTTGGGTAGTAAGTTCTTTCATGTGTAACAATCTCTTTTATAGTTGATTGCAGTAAGTAATGATGTATAGTTCCACCATCAATAGGATTTCTTGAGAGCCTATCAAGTTTCCAGCAGAGTATCGCATCTATAACACCGTCTTGTAGGTCGATGATCATTTGCTGAAATTGCTCTCGCTTATAAGGTATTTTTGCTGATTTTGACTCTTGGTAGCTTTTGACAATATTTAATCCTTGCCTCTGGGCAAGCTTTTGTAAAACTTCTATTTGGTTTTCAATACTCTGTACTTGTTTACTCGAGTCTTCACTAGATTTTCTAACGTATAGTCCAAATTTTAAATTCATTTAAAAATATTTTCCTGAAATCATTGCATAGCAAGCTACTAATGCAAGCAGAAAACCTATAGGCACAACCAAGAAGATCATTGCCTCACCTAGTTTTTGGAATAAATGACCTTGTTTAAAAAATATTTCTTGAATGCCATCTTGAAAGTAGTCTCTAGCGTTGTCGTAAATGATTTTAAGTATGCTAAAACAAAAAAATAAACCAAGTGAAATTACTAAGAATTTACCAAATCCATGACTCAAATCAGTAGCGTTAGTCAAAAAAACAATTAAAAAACTTAATAGGGTAATAATCATATTTAAACCTTTTGCTAGAAAGCTATTGCATTTCTCTAAGATATAAAAAGTTTCCATACGGAAAAACTTGATTCTAAGTTTATCACAAGCTGTTTCCATAATGAAACAAATAGTTCTAAGCCATAAAGCAATGGGACAAAAGCTTAAGAAACTCCGCCTTGAGCTTAATATGCCAATTGATGTTGTTGTTGAGAGCCTGAAAGAACTGAAAGTTAAAAGTACCAAGGGTACGATTAGTAAAATTGAACGTGGCTTGCTTTCCATTAGAGCTGACCTTTTAGCTGGTTTGTGTTTGGTATACGGGGGGCTCAAACCAGAAGTGATTCTTTACGACTATAAAAAAAAGAGCTAGCCACCCCCATACTTATTTATTTTTGATATAAGCCTCTCTCTATTAATTTAGTTTTTAAAACCAAGTTTTTGAAGCTTATTAGACCTCTTAAGATTCGATAAAGCTGCTTTTTATTTCATTTGGCTTTTGTAATTTTTTGTATTAATTTCACTCCAGACAATCTCATTTAGATATCTTGAACACTTTTAGCCAAAGTTTTAAATACATCAATTTAATATGCCGCTTACAACTAAACATCACCCCAAAAACTCACAGTATATTCACAACCCTCTGTGACATGAAATATGACTCTATAACTAGGTTTTGGCGGTAAAACACAAAATCACATCTTTAATTAGCTCCTTTGTTTTTAATAATTAAATCCATGTACTTATATAACTCTTCTAAGTTGTGTGAATCTGTGATTGTTTGTACAAGAAATATATACTCAGCCAATTATCAGGCTCACATCCATTTGTGATTAAACTGTGACAGTATCATCTTGAAGATGACTTTTTAGAAAAACTATTTTAGAATTTTTTCGTTTCCCCTCTTTCAAGCCGATAATATTTTGCTCGATAAGGCATTCAAGTAAATTTTGATATTCCTCTCCTTTTCCTTTGTAATGTAGTTTGAGTTTACGTCTTAGCTCAGATGAGAGTAAGCCTTGAGAATACTTTTCCAAGATCCGTATTGCTTCAATTACCTTTTGATCAAATTTTGTATCTTCGTTAAGAAATTCATTAAAGAAATAACTAGATGTTTGCATCAAATACTTTGCCCAACTAATAGCCCATTTAATAGCCTTAGTGTTTAGCATTAGCTTATTTCCAATAAATTCTTCTAAGTATTTTAGATGATTATTTGCTTTAGAATTTTCAAGAATTTCCTCAACAATATTAAAAATTTCGAACTGCATCGCTAATTTGAAAACATAATCACAAACAATTCTTCTACAGGATGGTCCAATTTTATTTATGGGATCATTGATTTCCCAAAGCCTAAATTGAATATAGAATTCGCTATAGGAGCGTTTTGCTTCCTCAGATAAGTAGCATTGAGTCGCCTTTTTACGACTAAAAGAAAAGTCTTGTATTAACTCCAACATTTGTAACATTTTTTCTTCCAATTTCTTATCAATTGGCTTCAGTTCTACCACTATTCTGTCTGTTCGGTTTCTTCCAATGAAGATTGGAAATCTGTTTGCAAAGCCCGTCTCTTGACTGTTCTTTGGCAAAGATTCCAATAATGAAGTTATTGTCGTTACACCTCCGAGGCTCAAAGATGGATTTTTTATTGCTGTAGGTAGTTTCTTTTTCCCTCTCAAAGCTTCTTGAGTTGCTGTCAATTCAAGATCATCTGCACCATACGCTTTAGTAATAAAACTAGATAAAGATGAATTGTAGTCTCTAGAAAATTTGCGGAAAAAATTATCAAATTCTTCAGTGTCAAATGAGAGAATGACTGGTCTTTCGAGATGGTCAGCCATTAATGTATGTAACCCTTCTTCAGTGAATTGAGACATTAACAATTTACGACTTTTGGGATTATCAGTATCATTTTTTTTATACTCTTCATGTCGTTGAAGATTCAATTGCCTTAGAGGTTTAAGCACAGCTTTTGCAACAGCACTCTTACCGCTAGTTGTCTCTGATACTCCAAAACCATAAAAGTTTGGTCTTTTTCCATTGAACTCAAAACTATTACCTAAAACTACTGCACCTTGACAAAATAAAGCTAAAGGTGCAATCTCAAAGCAACCTTCATATCGATCTTGAACTTGATCTAAATATCCTTGATAAATAGATGGCGCAGCATTATTTGGCATTAAAGGAATACCAGGTTTATTATGCATACGCAGAAAATGGCTATCTGCATCTCTAGTTTTTAGATTCACGAAACCATTAAAACCAGCGTGAACTAGAAAATCATCAAAACCTTTAGTAGTCTTACCTTCAAACTGTTGAGGCAAATCAAGTATTTCAGAAATAATATTGGTCTCTTTAAATATTTTATCTATTAAACTAAACTCGGCTTTCATTACAGCTTCGTTCGCAAATTTATCCGAATCGAATACGATTACTGGTGTTATTTTTGACATATTAATATCTCCTTCAGTTCTGGTATTAATGCTGTATTCATACCTGCCTCATTAAAACAAAAAACAGACCAAATACAAATTGTTGGTATACCCATAGAGCAAGCAGATTCAGCTTTTTTCCAACCTTCAGTTAAATAGATTTTTTGTTCAGATTTATTTGCATAAAACTTTTTCCAATCAAAACCTTTGGGATGGTGAATGTACATTCTGGATTGAGCTGATTTAGGCAAGCAAAGATATTTAGGTCTCTTTTCTTTCTGATCTTTATACCTTGGTTTAATTACTCCAATCTGCTTTTGAGTCTTTTCGTCAATAATTTTGTTGCCAAATTTATCAAAAAAAGGTAAGTAGAGGCATTCTTCAACGAGCTCTTCATTTAGTACCTCTGCCCTGAAACCACGTTCTAAAGCACTTTCTAAGCTTATTGTTTCTGCACCAGATTCTAAAATCCATGACTCACTTAAACCACTGGCTTTTAACTCTGCAGTGTCACCGGTTGATAAAAAACTACTTCTCATCGCTCACCTCATTTTTACTAGTGAATGGATGCAAAAGAGATTTAAGTTCAATGATTAGAACTTGAAACTCTCTCAATAGCGTTATAGCTTTCCAAAGTTTTGGCTGCAACTTCTCTATCAATTGTTTGTCTGTGTTATCATCTTGAATAGTTGAATTTCTAAAATGATTAGTACCCTGCTCGTTGTAGGGTATTTTTATTTTTTGATGTTTTGTCATCTTTTTCTCCTTTATTTTTTGTAATTTCTTGTGCTAGCTCCAAAAGCTTATTGGCATTAAGCTGAGCTTCTAATTCAGATACTGGTCTACCTAGGTCTTTGGATAAATACCCGGCAAACTCTAGGTAGGCTTTTTTAGGTAGATCCATTTGAACCTCTCTTTTGGTGATTAAAAAGCTCTGGGTGATTTTGCGCTTCTTGAATGATTAGGGTACGCAGTAAACCACTAAAGCTTGTGCTGTTGTATTTAGACAGAATAGTGCCAAGCCTTATAGTTATTGGGTTTAGTGAGACTACTTTTCGAGTGAAATTGATCATACACTCTTATTGTCTAATTTTTAATGCAAGCTTTATAAGCCCCCTAGTTCAAAACTACTGTTTTTCTATTTTTTCACTAGGGGGTACTTTTAAGTATTTTTGCAGCTGAGTAAATTTCTTGTTCAACAGTAAACCTCTGGAGAACAAATTTCAACCAATTCATTCGTAATTCCTTGTTGTACTGAATTTTGTATTTTCTCTCTAAAACTTTGAAAACTATTTCAGGCTTGAGTGAAGTGTGCTTCAATTCTCTTGTATGTTCAAGCTCGAGTTCTTTTAGTAATAAGTGAACATAATCACTGTCAATTATTGAGATGATGTCATCACCCAGTATTGATTGATAGCCACGTTGATATTTTTTGATATTTAAGTTCTTTTTTTCAATTTTGTTTATGTGTTTAATTATGCTTTCAGTAATATTTTCAGCAAAACGGTGTAACTCAATCACGTTTTTGTATGAATAAGGATTCTGCATGGTAAGTATTTTTGCCAAGGCTGATCGTGAGAAATACTGAAAATGATCAGTATTTTGTTTGCCTTTTTCCCCATCACAAAACATTGGAAAATATGCACCATAGTTTTGTTTTTTTGTACTTGCCTTAATTGGCGCTCCACAATGAAGGCAAATTGAACCTTGAGGTTCAAAAACGATTTGAGTTTGGTTAATTTTACTGATGCCAGAGTTAAATTGACTGGTGAATTCAGTTGGAAATAGTTGTGCAAATTCTAACAGCTTCAGTATTGTAAATTTATACTTTTCAAATTGATATGAATTTAAGGCATAGGCTAAGTTAAAAAAAATATGATCAGCCAGTGTTTCTTTATAGAGTTTTAGAGATGAACGAAAATCACGCTTAATTAGCTCCCAAGGGTCAATTATGACTTTGTCATAATCTTTGAAAAATATATATCTTTCATCGAAGTCACCTATAGCTCTTATGAATGAGTTGCAATGGAAATAATTATGATCCAAATACATGTCTCTTAAGCCGAGGCTATATTTTTCATGTTTAAAGCCTGTTTTAATGAAGAATAGACCGGATTCTTTATCCAACTTATGCGTATTAACAAAAGAGAGATACTTCTTGTTTGCTGTATCAAGATTCACTCTTGAATAGGATAGCAATTTATTAATAAAGCAGGATTGGATGACAATAAAACGTGGTTAGCTCAATCTTATTCATCAAAACTATCGACGTTAATACAAAGACCAATAACATCATTGTGAAAAATAATATCAATTTGTTCTTTTGACTCAAGTATTACTTTTTCAGCGAGAAATTTATTTTGCTGCTCCTCAGTTTTATATTTATCAAAAAACCAATCAGGTGGATTATTCAAAAATTCTTTCTGATCAGCTTGCTTAATTTTCACTTCAAGCTTTGAGGATAGTAGATCAAGTTTTGTTATATCGATAGCCCACACAGACTTAATTCCCATTCGCAAGTGTGGAATGTATATAGGCAAATATGTAATTGAACTACTTTGGCTATTAAAATCAGGGTTTGGATCACTGAGCTTATAGTAGTGTTCTGGTAAATCATTATCACCATATTCATAAAAATAATTTGGATCTTTGGTAGTAAGATTTTTATAAACAGGAAATTCAACTGACCTATCAAAGAAAACTATAATATTTTCAAGAGCAAAGCCTTCTTTCGTAATTTCATTAGCTAGCCAAGATGAAAAAGGCACTTTGGTTTTATGTTCGACAGTTTTGAGTTTATTACAAATTAAAAACTGACTTATAACATAGTGGTCTTCCTCTTTTGCACCAGCTTGACCAAACATTGCTCCAGCACCATCAAAATCACCTGGATAGTCTGAGGCAAACCATTCTTTCTCCACAAAAGTATTCTGTAAAAATAAAAATCTATCACCTTTTCTTTCTTTCTTACCTATTTGAAAAATTTTCCTAAACTGTGTATTCTCTTCAAATGCTTTACGGTATTTCTCTTCAAAGTTCGAAACTAGCTCAGAATCTAAGTTGGAGTCAGATATGCGTTTTTCAAGTGTTGCATTTGATACTTCTATAAGTTTTGCTAGAAAAGATTTAACGCTTTTTAAAATTTCAAAACTCTTATCAAACTCGCTCTCTATAAAACCAAGTGCAACAAAGATATCTAAAGTAATTTCATTATTTTCAATTTTTCTGATAAGAAAATCAGCTTGTTTTTTTAAAGCTGGCGCTCTTGAGTTCACCAAAGAAATTAAGCTATTACTAGATAACCGTGTAACTGAAAATGAAGGACTTTGGTCTTTTCTGAAGATATCAAACAAAAGTAATAGAGAGTATTCTGCAAAAGTATCAGCGAAATTTTCGCTGAAATAGAAACCTGAGTAGTATTGATTAAGCTCTTGATTGAAGTATATTCTGATAAAGCAGTCAAGTTGATCAGAGGTTTTTGAATAAGATTGAGGCACTAAAGTTGCAGGATTTGAAAGATTTGGATTTTTCTGGAAAAATCCATGCCATAAATAGTTAATCACTTTATAGTGCTTTGATTTATAGCAATAAGTTCCAAGAAAGAAGAATAAATCAAGTATGTGCAAGCTCTTCAGGTAGTCAGTTGATAGTTTCTGAACTTGCTCAAAAGCTTTCTTAACCTGATCTCTACTCTTCTCTTCCTTACAGTTCTTAATTTTTTGTTGGACTGTTTTGTGCACGTCTTCCAAAAAATCATTACGCTGCTTAGTGTTTTCTATGGTAAAAACTCCATCTCGTAATTCAAAAATATCTTCATCAAAGTATATATTTTCAGTCATTTGAGTGTTAGCACAAGACGTGACGCTTGATTGTAATCTATAAAAAGCATCGTACCAGTCATGTTCAAAATGATTGGCAACAAAAAAGTTCAATGACAAGAACATATGATCGACAACCTCAATGATCTGATCCGCGAACTGTTTATCAATATGATCTTTAAAAAAACTAGCAACTTGATCGTTAAATAATTTGATGTATTCCAATTTGTCAAAAAAAGGTTCATCAGAATATAGTTCTGATTTATAAATAATGTCGCAGCCAATTAAGTTTAAATATCTCAAAAAAAATCTCTCTCGTCTTTCTTTTGTTTTATGTAAATAGTTCCTTTTTAAATTTCTGAGCAAATCATCAATGTATGTTTCTTTTTTATCTAATTTTGACAAGTCCTCAATCAAATCTCGTATAAAAAACCATAGCTTTTCTTCAGCCAACAAAGCATCAGCTCTTTTTGAATCTAGCGGCAAATTAAATAGCTGCTTTAGAACAACTTGGACTTCTTCACTTAAACTATACCTTCCAAACCCTGAAAACAATTGTGGCTTTTCTATACCAGCTTTATAGCCTTTCATCAAAATGGCTTTAATAAGCTTTAAGGCATCCTCGATAGTACCTTGAGGACTATGACTGGAAAGCACTATTTGCAATACATCATGAATTCTCTTTTCAAATTTGATAAGACTCTTAGTCATCAAACAGACCTTCTTTTTGAAATTCTTTCTTTATTTCATCTAGATATCCACTTGCAAAATCTTCAAAATTTGTCTGCCATTTGATAGCTTGAGAGGTGAACCACCAAGTATAAGCAATCTGCCCTAAGCTCCAAATTAATAAGATGCTATTCAATACTGGGAAATAGTTTTTAAGAGCCTCTCGATTGGAAAGAAAAATTGTTGTAATAATCAAAGCTAAATGCAATGAGTGACTGAAAACTAAATTTTGTACTTTAGAATCAAATTTAAAAGGTACACATTTAAAATTGAATTTTTCCTCAAGATTTGAGTAAGCTTCTAAAGACATAGGTGCTAAAAATGCTATTACTCCAATATCAATACCACCTATTAAAGGAAGGTACTCGATGAACATAGACCCTTCGCTATAATCCCAGCAAAAATCAGATAGCAAGTTCATGGTATGGACAAAATATGGTAGAAAAGCTATACACCCGAGGTTATAGAAAATTTGCTCAAATTCTAGCTCTGAGTACCACTTTAAAATACAAAATCTCCCGATTAGTCTTAGTACAATTTACATTCTAACAATTTAGGATTTTCATTGATTTAATAGCCTTAAGAATCAAAATAATTCAATTCATTGCTTTGTATGGTTAAGTATGTCTAGAGTAGGAGAAGCTGGCTCTGTTCGGTTGGGTGGATATTCTGACACTAGAAGCCCCAAGGTATTATCACCGAATACAAGAGCCGCTACAAAAACAGGTACTGGAGATGAGGCCAATGCTGCAAATATTTATGCTGCAAGACAATTATTGGCTAATAATGGAGTTGACGCTGAAGCTCAATGGAAAAAAAGGTACTCACAAACAGACATGCCTTACAGCATGAATGGAGTTTATGCTGATGGTCAAATTAGTACTGGTGTAGGCAACAATAGTACTTACATTACTGTTCACAGTGGAAAAGAAGTAATAGGCTTTGCCCTAGATGAATCTGGTTCAGTAAGAGAGCTTGAAGATCATGAACTTGCTGAAAAAAAACTCGTAGGTCCGAGACCTCAAAACGGTTACTTCTTTACAGAACCAAGAGACATAAGGCAAATGGAAGTAAGTGGTCCAGCGATTAGCCAAACTTGCCCTGAGGGAATTATTGATGACTTAGCGACACAAATAGCAAATCCAGACAAAAAAGTGGCTTTTTACTCTGGTGCTGGTATTTCCGTAGCCGCTGGCATAGACGATATTAATGGCTATAACCGAAGAATTAGTGGGACTGATGCAAGACCAAACTCTCTTCAAGATTTAGAAGCAATAGCGGCAAGGGTTAAAGCAGACCCTAAAGCGATATTAAGTTCAGTAAAAGGTTTTTTTCAATCCTTTTATCTAACAGAACCTGCAGCAGCACATGAAGCAATTGCAGAGATACAACAAATTAGTCCAAATGATACCCCGGTGTTTACAGAGAACCTTGATCTACTCCATCAAAAAACAGGCGTTGAGGTTATGCCAATGAAGCCTGCTGAAGAGATGAAAGCTCAACTTAACGAAGATGCATTGAGACAATTAGATACTATTGTTTGTACTGGTTTAAGCCATGATGACAGAGGTTTTATTGCATACCTCAGAGAAATTAACCCTGGCATAACAATTGTTGGCAATGCACTACCAGGTCAAAAGCCTATATTTATAGATGAGACAAATCCTAACGATATATATTTGGCTGGTAATGCACATGAAATATTACCGAGATTAGCCCAGCTAACCAGAGAGAAACTAAGCTAATTCTCGCATCTTTAATATTCGCTCCATACAACTAAACTCAAGATGAGAAAACGCATCAGGGTGGCGAACATCGTCCACTAAGCCTCCACCATATAATATCCTTAAAATTTGGCTCTATACTTAGCTTTTAGAGCCTTTGAAATCAGATCACCATTTGATGTTTGCCACTTTAAAATTTCTTTACCTAAAAATGGCATAATTAACTAATGGGGTTAGAAGACCTAATTTTAAAAAAGACAAAGCACTTGCCTAAGTCAAAACAAAATCAAGTGATTGATTTCATTGATTTTATATCTAGTAGAAATATTAGCGCTAGCAATAAAACAGAAAATGAACAGTGGTCTGCTCTTTCTATAAGTGGTGCTTTTGGTGATCTTGCAAGTGAAGAAGAACTCTATAGCTTAGAAGATATAAAAATAAAATATGAATAGAGAGCCTGGTGATATTGTTCTTGTTGAACTTCCAAATACCGACCTTTCAAAAGCAAAACGTAGACCCGCAGTTTTACTAATGCCTCTACCTGATGACAGAGAAGATTGGTTGCTTTGTTCAATTACTTCACAATTCCATCCTGAAAATATGCTGTGCTCGGAAGTTATTGAGCTTGAAGATGATGATTACAAAAACTCGGGACTTAAAACTAAAAGCATAATTCGTTGTTCCAGAATAGCTGTAATTAATAGCTCCAAACTACCAGGAGCAATTGGGCAAATATCAAAAGAGCGGCTTGCCAAAGTCAAGTCAAAAATTATAAATTGGCTGCAAAGTAGCCCAATGTGACACAATTATTTGCATGGTAGATGTAATCGATACTCTTCAGTCAAGTAACATAGAATATACAATAAAAGAACATCAAGCAGAAGCTCTCACTTGTGAATTAGCTGCAAAAGAACGCAAATGTAGAATCTCACAAATCGTCAAAACCATGGTTGCTGAAGATCAACAAAGTAACCTATATATCGCACTTATACCTGGAGATAAAATTTTAAAATTAAAGAAGCTTAGAAAAGAAGCTGGGGGAATCAAAATTGACCTTGCAGACCCTAGTATTATTGCTCAAAAATATAACCTTATAGTTGGCGCAATTTCACCAGTTCAATTTCTAAATATTGATAATGTGAAATTCTACGTTGATCCTAGCGTTCTTAAAGAAGAATTTGTTGATATCAGCTCTGGAGATCCCAGGTCTGGATTAGAACTTAAATCACAAGATCTTGTAGAGCTTGTGAATGGGAAGGTTTGTGAAATTATTTCTCAAAACAGTTAAGCTGCTAATTCCAAAACTCTATGAATACAACTAAACCCAATTTCTGAAAACGTTCTAGGGTGGCGAACATCGTCCACTAAGCCTCCACCATTTTTAACCTTTCTTTACCTATAAATGGCATAATTATTAGTATGAGTGCTGCTGAAAATATTCATTATATGTACAACGATAATGGTGAAAAAACTTTTGCAGTTCTACCTATTGATCTGTTTGAAGAAGTTTTTGAAGATTATCAGGACTGGCTCTCTATCCAAGAAAGAAAAGATGAACCAACCGTTAGCTTTGAAGAAGTTAAGGCTAAGCTAGAAAAGAATGGCAAGTTATAAAATTGATTTCACCAGATCTGCCGACAAAGAACTAAACAAAATCGATAGACAATTTGTAGCAAGAATAGTTGAGAAAATTGGTGATTTAGAAATCGATCCATATTCAAATTCAAAAAAATTAGTAGCAAAGTCAGGTTACAGATTAAGAGTTGGTGATTATAGGGTAATTTTTGAGGTATTTGAAGATAAAAAAGTTGTGTTGATATCAAAAATTTCCCACCGCAAAAATGTTTATAAAACCAACGATTAATATGTCATAAGGTGGGAAACCAATTGCAGATGGCCTCCACCATTTTTATTTTAAATAAGGTTGCTCCGTCAACACACGGCACCTAATTCAATTCGAAGGATCAATTATGACTTTGTCATAATCTTTGAAAACTATATATCTTTCATCGAAGTCACCTATAGCTCTTATGAATGAGTTGCAATGTAAATAATTATGATCCAAATACATGTCTCTTAAGCCGAGGCTATATTTTTCATATTTAAAGCCTGTTTTAATGAAGAATAGACCGGATTCTTTATCCAACTTATGCGTA
>CAWUIS010000005.1:0-22976 GCA_963922625.1 uncultured Candidatus Melainabacteria bacterium
CTACTAGGTTCTACTTCGGAAAAAGCCGGGCTTAGCAGACCTAAAAAAATAGATGAGATCAATAATATTGAGTTTAGAGGTTTAGAGGTCATGCAATATTACGTAGCAATGGCTATAAAAAGGCCCTACGACTTAAATGACGCTAAGCCTCTTAAGCTGTTCCTCAATTTCAAAATTTTTTGAAAAATTTTAATTAGTTTTGCTACTAATCTTTGCGGGTCTTATGCTCAAGCCTGATTCTTTCAATAATTGCCTTGACTTCGTCTTCACTTGGGCCACGCGTTTCTTCTGAATCACCAGCAGTATGATTTACAAAATCACCACCGACGATTTTAAAATTATTACCTTCCCAAGGTGTAGCAGATGGTGCCCTCAAAATTTCACCATGGTCTTCTACTGGATTAAAAGGTACAACTGATCTAGCTACAGACGAGCTCATTGCTTCTTGTTTAATGGTTTGGACGATCTGTTGTTTCTTAGCGGCTCTAGTTTTCTTGCCAAGTCTGCGCTTTTTGACTTTAACATTAGCGCTAGTATTAACGATGGCATCAGGAAGATCAGCAATGATGTTCATGTCCAGCATCTTCTTACGAGCTTTCTCAGCTTTCTCTTTTTCAGCTTTTTCTTTAGCCTTACGCTCTTTCTCTTCTTGCTTTTGGCGTTTAGCTTCTTCTTTTTCTTGGCGTTTTCTTTCGCGCTCTTCTTCTTTTTCTTGTTTTTTACGAACTTTTTCTAGTTCACGTTCTTTACGCAAAGCTTCTTTTTCTTTTTGCTTTGCTAGCTTTTCTTTCTCTTTTTCTTTTAGCTTTTGAATCCTTTCGCGCTCTTTTTGCTTAGCTAGCTTTTCTTTTTCTCTCTCTTTCTGAATTCTTTCACGTTCTTTTTGTTTAGCTAGCTTTTCTTTCTCTTTTTCTTTGCGAACTCTTTCACGTTCACGCTCTTTACGAAGCTTTTCTTGCTCTCTTTCTCTTTGTTTTTTAAGTTTTTCACGCTCTTTGAGTAATTTAGCTTTTGCAGCATCAGTTGCAGCTTTAGTTTTAGTTGCAGATTTTGCTGTAGAGCTAAGTTTTTTGCTAGTTCTTGAAGGTTTAGCTGCTGTTTTTTTAGTAGTAGTAGTTTTTCTTACTGTAGTTTTTTTAGCTGTTGTTGTTTTACGGGTAGTAGACTTCGCTGCTGTTTTGGTTTTAGAAGACTTAGCCTTAGAGCGAGATCTTTTCTCATTGTCGAGTTTTCTTTTCAGTGAATAGAGGCGTTTTCTTTCTAATTCACAGTCACGGCAGGAATTGGGTCTGTATGACACTCGGTTTTTAGCAGTTAGTTTGACTCCGCAAACAGTACAATATGCATGCATACGAAAAGAATTCTATCTTAAAACATTATAATGGCCAAGGCCATTTGGCCCTAATCCACAAAAACTTTATAATAATTCTGTGGGTCATCAAAAAATAGACTACTTAGAGAATTTAGACCCTGGCAAATCTGGTCTTAAAGAACTTGACTCAAAAAGCCTTTACAAAGAACTAGAAGACTATGAAAACGGGCTTCCTGGTCAAACTTACGACAGCACATATATAAAGTACTTAGGCTTTTTTCTTAAAAAAAACTACTCTCAGCTTATTAGTGATTTCTCCGAAGATCCAAGTCTTATTTCATCTTTTGAGCTAAAAGCCCTAGACTGGCTTTGCAAGATAATCACCAAGGGAGGGCTGAAAAAATCTGATTTCAAGATTTTACTAATTTCCCAAAATAAAAACCTGGAGCATAGCCTAAGGCTTGCAAACGCAAAAGCTTTTGTTGAACTATACGAATCCTTGGTCCAGAACATTAACAATGATGACCTAGATAAAGTTGATATCTGGTCTTTAGCGGCCCAAAGTCCTGAACTTGGAATTTATTTTTCACAATACTTCCTTATATATAAAATTGAAGAGCAGTACAAAAAGCTTTTTGATTATATTCAAGACATAAACGACGAATGTTTTTCTAGCTGGAAATACTACCTACTTGCTTTTTATTACAGACGCACTGGTGACAATATTAGTGCAGAAAAAGCCGTTACAACTTACGCTTTAAAGCTCAGTGAACAAGGCAAAGCACTCAAAATCAAGCATCTTGGCATCCAAAGATTTTATGCAGCAGAAAATACTCTAAAGAACTGGTCACAGATACTCGCCGAATACGATGAAATTCAATCTGAAGCAGAGCTACGCATGGGTCTTCATGCAGATACTTGTAACTATTTTAATTGTAGTGATTGTTGCTCTTATACCTACCCAAGTCTCTCCTACACAGAATTTCAGCACCTGAAAGCCTGGATGCAAAAAACTGGCTACCCCATAGAAAAAATCATCACCAAAAGCAAAGAAATTCAAAAGCAATCGCAAAAGCTTTTTGGAGAGGCTCTTCCTATAGTCGATAAGACACTAGCAGCTGAAAAAAAACGCGGACAAGAAAACCCTAATGACCTGAAATTTGATTGTCCTTTTTTAAGCGAGCAAGGGCAATGTACATGTTATGAAGCCCGGCCTATTTTATGCCGCGGCTATGGTTCATCTAGTGATAATGACTTTAGTCTCAAGGCTTGTCATTACTACCGCAAGCAATATCAGGCACAAAGCAATCCTGATAAAAATGCTTGGGTAGTTGATTTGCGTGAAATTCAAATGCTGGCCAGATCTTCTGATAAATTCTTGAGCAAAAAACATGGTCTTGCTCAAGTAGAGCCGCGGGCTACAATACCGGCTTGGTTCACAACAGTGCACTTAGATAAAAATTAAAAATTATTAACCTCGAACAATGCTTGACATATTGATCCGGAACATTGTATCATTACGCATTAAGGTAATAACACTATGTTTGGACCACAGCAACCCGTTAATCATCAAGCTGGATCAGCGCCTCAATTTGCCCATATGCAAGCACAGCCGCAGGTGCCGCAGCTTATTCCACCAGCATATCCACAGCAACCACCAGTGGCTGGTTTTATACCACCAACAGCAGGATCAACTGCTGCTCTACATGCTGCTCATCCAAGTGACATTCCAGAGCAAGTTAGTAGTAGCCAGCAACCTAACTTCTTAAATGGTATTAGCACATGGCTACAAAGCACTTTCGCTAATTTATTTAGCACGGGTGGTAACCCCTCACATCATGAAAGCCATAAGGCTAGCAGTGCATCTATAGCTACTTCAGGACCTGGCGGGCATGCTACAGGTTATTCTGCACAAGCTCAAGGACGTGTTAATGGCCAGCCTGCATACAATTATGCAACTGGTCCTGAAGGAGTTTTAGGCACTCCAGCAGAGATTTTGAGAGCTAATTTTGAACCAACACAAGGGGCTCCTATAGATCCTAGGATTGCAGCCTTATTAGGAGGTCCTGATCCAGCAGGAGCAGAAGATCCTCTAGCAGCTTTAACAGCCTTATTAGGTGGCTCCGGTCCAGCTCAAGGTGCTCAAGAAAAAGCAAGGAGTGAAGTTCAAGATGCTCCTGAAGCAAAAGAAGGTTCACAGTTTGATATTTCCCAGTTGTTAGAAGCAGTTATGGCGACAGAAGAACCTAAACCAGGTCCTTCTAAACAGGCTTAATTTTAAAGCCACGCGAAACAAATGTTAATATTCCATCTATATGGAAAACAAAAAACTTTCACGTAGGAATTTTTTAGCTGGCTTAGGAGTAAGTGCTGGAGCTTTAGGACTATCTGCAATCACATCCTCGTGTGCAAAGCCAAGTACACAAAAAGCTATTGATCTTAATCATGGCAATGACCAAGAACTTTTCCCAATATATGATGGCAGCAAATACATCAAAAAAGATTTTTCACATTTAACAAAAAATACTGAGCTTGGTTTAAGCGCGGAAAATATCAACCACCACCTAGGTCTTTATAACAAGTACGTTGACAAGGTTAATAAATCAGAAGCAATGATGGCTTCCGGCGAAATTGATGAGTTTGCAATGAAAAACCTGGCTTTCTCTTTGAATGGTATGGCGTTACACGATATTTACTTTGCCAATATGAGCACTGACAAAAGCAAAATGTCACAAGCTTTATCAAAAGCTATCAGTGAGACTTTTGGTAGCTACGAAGCTTATATGAAAAATCTTACAGAACAAGCAATGAAAGTCAAAGGCTGGTCTATGACAGGCATTAACCTTCTCAACGGAAAAATTTTCAACTACGCTGAAGATACTCATAGTTCTAATTTTCCAATTTACTTTATGCCAATTATGGTTTTAGATGTTTATGATCACGCTTGGGTTAAGCAGTTTGGTGCAGATGATGCTGCTAAAGCTCAGTACATCGAGATCTTCAAAAAAATCATCAACTGGGATTTAGTTTCTCGTAGGTTTGATGCTATTACAATGATTTTCTAAATCAGCCTTTAGCGCTCCGGAACTTGGTAATCACAAAGCTCTGAAATTTTTTCAAGACAATCCCAGGCTTGGTCTTCCAAGTCAGCTTTATAGTCAATTTCGTAAGGCTCGCCGACCTTTACTAAAATTTCTTTGCCTTCTCTATAACTGATACCAACAGGTAGCACAGGGACTTTTGCCAGCTTTGCCAGAAACATAGCTCCCTTGTTTGGTTTACCTAAAAGCTTGGGATCTTTAGATCTCGTACCTTCAATAAAAATAGCGGAACTCCATGCCATACCAAGAGCTTTACTTTTCAAAGCTTTTTTCGCAGCTCTAAAAGTAGAAGACTCTGTTTTGGATCTATCGACTGAAATCGTACTTGATAGCCACATAAATATCTTCAAAAAAAAGCTATCAAAAAGCTCTTTTTTGGCAATAAAAGCAAAAGGCAACCTTAAAGCATTTCCCAAAAGTGGCGGGTCCTTCATGGATCTATGGTTTGAGACAATTAAGTAGTTTTTGCTGTGGCAAGGCTTCTCACCAATAAATTCGACTCTGGTTTTATGCAGTACCCTGTAATAAAAGACCAGAAAAATTCTTTCAACAAAACACTGAAACAAAAGACTCAGCCATGAAAAGTAATAAATATCTTTGATTTTGTCCACAGCGGGTCTATTATAATACTTTCAGTGGTTTTTTATAGTACAGAAGCTAGAATATCTAAAGACCCTATAGTTGGGCTTTTACAGCAGGCAAGTGCTGATAATGCCGAAGATAAAATGGTTGCTATTATCGGCTCTGCTGCTGATGATGATGGCAAATTAATTGTCCCAGAAGCAGTAAAAGAAGCTGCCAGAAGACTCACTACTGATGGCATCAATATGGCTTATGCACCTAGTACAGGTTTAGCTGGTCTTGCTGAGCTAATGAGTAATGAAATCCTAGGCATTAAAACTATAGATGCTCTGGTGAAGCTAAGTGTTTACAGATCTGAGCTGGTAACTTCAGGTGGTACCAATGCTATTTCTTCGACTTTACTTGCTTGCACCAGCAAGGATGATCAGGTCATCACCCATAACCCTCATTGGGCTGGTTATGATAGTGTCGCTCTGGCACTAGGCATGAAGCCATTAGTCAACTTTGATATCCTGGACGCGAATCAAGGTTTTAATTTTGAAGCTTTTGAAGCTTGCATCGAAAAAGTGGCGGCTGAAAAAGCAGATGCCAAAATCACTATCATACTCAATACTCCTTTTGACAATCCACTAGGTAAAGATTTTGGTGATGCAGCTTGGAAAAAAATCGCTGAGATTCTTGCAAAATACAATGACAGAGAGATTTTAATAATCTTAGACACCGCTTACTTAGACTTTGGTCCAGAGGGTAAAGATTACCGCAGGTTGTCTTTTATTCCTGATCTTTTTAGAACAATTAACAGCTCTAATTTTAGTTTGGTGATCGCTGGTACCGTATCAAAATCCTTTGCTATGTACGGAGCTCGAGTTGGGGTTGCGACCTTGCTGACAACCAACAAAGAAAATGCTGACAACTGGAAAGATGCTGCTGGCGGGACTATCAGAGGTACTTTTTCTAACGCGTGTCGTTTTAGTCAAGAAATCACCTTGCATATACTTCAAGACATGGCTTTATTAGCTGACGTGCATCAATTTCAGCATGACGCTTCAAAGCTAATCAATGAAAGAAAAGATGTTTTTATAGATGCGATTCAATCACGCTTGCCAGAAGAATTTGAGATCATCAAGCCTGACAGTGGATTTTTTATAAGCTTGAAAATATCCGAGCGTGCTCACCAAGACTCAAGTTTTGCTGATGTTTTTTATAAGCAATTAGTTGCAAGTCATTTTTATGCACCCTTGATTTCCGGCAAATATCTACGCATCCCAACATGTGGTCTCAACCAAGAAAAACTCTGGCATGTAGCAGACAGACTTCTTAAAGTAGCTGGCCAAGTTTTGACAACTCAAGCTTAATTGCAGCAATGAAAGAAAGAGCTGTATTAGTCGATATTATTGAGCCAAGTACGCCCCTCTCAGAATCAGAGCTGAGATTAAACGAGCTTGAAAGCTTGGTCAAAACCTACGGCGGAGTCAGTGCACTCAAAACCATACAACGCAAAGCAAAGCCAGACTACCAGACTTATATAGGCAAGGGTAAAATCACTGAAATCCTCGATGACATGGAAGGCGCTGAGAATATTGATGTCATTATTCTCAATAATCTTTTGAAGCCAAGGCAGATTTATAACCTTGAAGAGTTTTGTCATAAATATGAAATTGACAAACAAAAAGAAAAAGGGCGCTTTGAAGTACCAAAAAAAATCCAAGTATGGGATAGAGTCGATTTGATCTTGAAAATTTTTGACAAGCACGCTGACAGTGCTGAAGCCAAGTTACAAATTGAGCTTGCCAGTATTAAGCATATGGGTCCAAGAATTTTTGGTATGGGTTTGGAGCTATCGCGTCAAGCTGGTGGTATTGGTACTGTTGGTATTGGGGAAACCAATACCGAGATTATGAAGCGTTATTTACAAAAACGCACCAAATTTATTGAAGACAAAATCACTAAGTACGGTGACATCCAAAAACGCCAAAGAGAAACACGCCGCAAACGTGATTTAAAAACCGTAGCTCTTGCCGGTTACACCAATGCTGGTAAAAGCACTTTACTCAAAGCTCTCACTAAAAAAAGAGATGTTTATATAGCAGATGAGCTTTTTGCAACCTTAGACTCAAAAGTAGGGGAGCTCTATTTTGAGCATGATTTTAATGCTCAAAGTGATAGCTACCAAAGAGGCTTTAAACTGATGTTTGCAGATACCATTGGTTTTATTCAGGACCTACCTCCAAGTTTGATTCAAGCATTTAAAACCACTCTTGCTGAAATTGTTGATGCCGATTTGATTATGCATGTAATAGACATCAACGACAAAAATCTAGAGCTGAAAATTCAGGTAGTAGAAGAGATTATTAATGAGCTTGGCTGCAAGGATATCCCTAAAATCTATGTTTTCAATAAAATCGACCAGCTGGATCATCGTTTTAAAAATATAGATGAAGCAGAAAAACTAGACTACCTGGCAAATATCACAGCCAAATATTCTGATTTTAATCCCCAGCTGGTATCTGCCTTGGATGAAAGCTCGCTGACTAGGTTGAAAGATGTGCTTAAAACTTCTGCAGCATCAGAGCAATAGACTTGTTACATAATTAAAACTTCCGCAACAAGTCTTACAAAGATCAGGCTCAGTTTCAGAGCATTACAATTATTGAAGCACTTTTTTACGCTGCTCTTCAAACAAATCAATCAGTTTTTGGGCAGTTTCTTTGTACTCTTCTTTATCACTCCAAGAGTTTTCAGGTAAATCAATACTCTCAGGCACTTGTAGCTTAAAGAAAGGATCTTGCTTAGTAGCTTCTTGAGCTAATCTTCCTGTATTAATGTGGTGGATGATAGATCTTGTCAGCTCGATTGACATACGCTTGCCTTTACCAAAAGCACCACCAGCCCAGCCGGTGTTAACAAGCCAACAATCTACTTTAGCTTCAGCAATACGCTTAGCAAGTAAGTCTCCATAAACTTCTGGTTTCAAAGGCATAAAAGGTGCACCAAAACATGCTGAAAAAACAGCACTAGGTTCTTGAACACCAATTTCTGTACCAGGGATTTTAGCGGTATAGCCAAGCAAGAAATGCTCCTTAGCCTCTTCTGGACTTAATTTAGAGACCGCAGGAAGCACACCAAAAGCATCACAAGTTAGCATAATAACGTTTTTAGGTGACTTTCTAACAAAGCGATCTAGCTTAGCATTAGGTATAAAGTTGAGTGGGTAAGAAACTCTACCATTTTGTGTAAGAGTCAAATCATGATAGTCAAGGGTTTTATCATCAGTGAGTTTGACATTCTCAACAGTAGCACCAAAACGTCTTGAAGCATTGTAAATCTCTGGCTCAGACTTGGCACTTAGGTTTGCTGTTTTGGCGTAACAACCATTTTCAAAGTTGAAGACACCTTCATCAGACCAACCATGCTCATCATCACCAATAAGAAGTCTTTCAGGATCAGCAGAGAGAGTAGTTTTACCAGTACCAGAAAGACCAAAGAAAATACTTACATCACCTTGATTGTTTGTATTTGCAGAACAGTGCATTGGCATAATGCCTCTTTGTGGATAGATATAGTTCAAAATACTGAAAACTGATTTTTTGTTTTCTCCAGCATATTGAGTACCAGCAATAAGGATTTCTTTAGTGCTGTAGTTAACCAGAATAAAAGTACTTGAATTTAGTTCTGGGTATTTTTCTGGATCCGCTGGAAAACTAGAAAGATTAATAACTCTGTATTCAGGTTTAAAGTTATTAAGCTGCTCGTCGCTGTAGCTCAACTTTGCTGCATTGGTATTAGAAACAGAAAGCATGTTTCTGATAAAAAGACTATGCCAAGCTTTTTCAGTTACTACCTGAACATTAACGCTGTTTTTTGGATCAGCGCCAGCGATACAATCTTGCACAAATAATTCAGTAGCATTTGCCATACGGATAAATTCCTCACGGATAGCAAAAAAGGTTTCTTCAGAAATAGGTTTATTAACCTTGCCCCAATTTACGGTGTTTTCAGTGTTTGCATCTTTAACGATGAACTTGTCGTTTGCAGATCTACCAGTATGCTTGCCAGTGTATGTACACAAAGCGCCTCTTGCGCTAAGTTGAGCTTCCCCTCTCTCTAGAGCGATCTCATAGAGTTGTGCGGTTCTCAAATTGCGTTGTGCCTTTGAAAGGTCAAGTTCTAGTTTTTCAGTTTCAAGTGTCATAGATGATGTCATTATATAAGTTCCTTTAGCTCCTATGCTTTATTTCGTGATATCTGGGATATTATAGCGCGGCAGCATGGTGCTAGAATAAATATTTATGAAACAAGCAAAAGTAACGGTTATAGGTGCAGGAAACGTGGGTGCAACAGCGGCTCAAAGACTTGCAGAGAAGAATATTGCCAATGTAGCACTAGTTGATATCGCTGGTGGTATTGCAACCGGCAAGGCTTTGGATTTAATGGAAGCTCGTCCTGTTGAGCTTCACGACAGAATGATTTTTGGTGGCGATGATTACGCTATCACTAAAGATTCAGACATCGTGGTTATGACTGCTGGTCTTGCAAGAAAACCTGGTATGAGCCGTGATGATTTACTTGCTAAAAACGCTCAGATTGTCCGCTCTTGTATTGAAGCAGCGCATAAAGAATCACCAAATGCAATTTTTATTGTAGTGTCTAATCCAGTTGATGCTATGACTCAACTCACTCACCAAATCCTTTCAGCAAAAGGTGTGCCAAACAACAAAATCATTGGTATGGCAGGTGTTCTAGATAGCTCGCGTATGGCTTTCTTTATTGCAGAAGCTTTGAATGTATCAATTAGAAATATCCAGCCTTGTGTAATGGGTGGTCATGGTGATGATATGGTACCTGTTGCTCGTTATACAACTGTTGCTGGTATCCCTCTGCCAGAATTACTTCCAGCAGACAAGATTGAAGCCATTATCGAGCGTACTCAAAAAGGTGGTATCGAAATTGTCAATCACTTACAAACTGGTTCTGCTTTTTATGCTCCAGCAAGTTCAGCGGTTGAGATGGTTGATGCTATCCTCCACGACAAAAAACAAATTCTTCCTTGTTCTTGCATGCTAACTGGTGAGTATGGCATTGATGGTGTTTTTGTTGGAGTACCAACTAAACTTAGCCAAAATGGTATCGAAGAAATTTTAGAGCTGAAACTTGATGACAAAGAACTTGCTGACCTTAAAGCTAGTGCAGAGTCTGTAAGAAGCAATGTGGCTAAATTGTCTGAACTAATGCAAGCTGCTTAATTGCCTTACGAGCTTTTATTATCACTGATTTTCACTGCTAGTCTTCTTGGCACTATTACTGGCTTTGGTACTAGTACTATGATGATGCCGGTTTTGCTGTTTTTCTATCCGACATCAGAAGTTTTGCTTTTTGTGTCATCAGTGCATTGGATCAACGCGCTGTGGCGCCTAATAATTTTCAGAACAGGTTTTAATTTGAAGCTTGTTTTGAGTTTTGGTCTTAGTGGTATTGTTGCAGCTTACTTCGGAGCAAAGAGTTTTTTTATAGTAGATGAAGTTTTGATTGAAAAAATCATTGCTGTTTTTCTTTTTGCTTATGCAATTTTTTTGTGGTTTAATCCTCAGTTCACAATCAAGTTTTCTTTTATGAGTGGTTCTGTGGCTGGAGTTCTATCTGGCTTTGTTGCAGGGATTTTTGGCATGGGCGGAGCGATACGTGGTGCTTTTCTTTCTGCCTTTAATCTAGAAAAATCTGTTTACCTAGCAAACTCAGCTCTCTTATTGATGCTGATTGATACTAGCCGGATGCTCACCTACCTCAAACAAGGGCTTAGCTTTGACAATATTTTAGGCTTAGCTTGGTGGCAATTTATTGTTTCTCTGTTTCTTGCAATCTTAGGGGTAGAGTGTGGCAAAATCATAGTTACAAAAATCCCACAAGAAAAATTCAGGCTTGGTATTGCGATTTTTCTTTTGCTGATTTCTATCAAGCTTTACCTTGGTTGAGACGAAGAAGAAGCTAAAACTAAAAAATTAAGCTACAAGCTGAGGAGTAAGCTTAGTAAAAAGTTCAACTGCCCATTTTTCAAAATGACTTGAATAGTCTAGGTCCATATCATGCCTAGGCATAATTTCTTTAGCTCCTAGTTTTTTAAGGCTCTCATCAACTTGCTTACCGCAACCACAATAAATCTCGTAGCTTCTGTCTCCCATAGCAAGTACAGCATAGTTTTTTCCTGAAAGCGATGGCTCAGAAGCCGAAAAAAGTTCTTTACAGAATTTCTCACAACTTGGTGGAGGGTCACCTTCGCCCCAGGTTGAAATTATTACGACAATATTTTCCATTGATGCTAGATCAGCTACCTTCATGTCTTTAAGGTTTTTTCTGACTACGTCAAATTTAGTATGCTTAGCTATTTCTTTAGCGGTAAGCTCAATACTTGAGGCCAATTTTTCTGAGTTACCAGATTCTGTTCCAAATAGTACGTTTAGTGTTGCCATATAAATTACCTAAGCTGCAGCTTCTTTTTGTTCAATGCCAGCAGCCTTAAGTGCTGCAGCAACTGCTTTATGTGAAATACCACCTTCATGAGGAGGTCTCTTTGAAGGATCGGCTTTTGCTTTTTCTTCTGCTTTTTGTTTTTTGGTTTTGTAGCCTTTGATTTTGAAGTACTCACGTGACTGTTCTTGAGTGAGAGTCAATTTTTTAATGTCGTAGACAAGCTCTTCGCGAGTTTCTTCAGACATCTCAAAGTCAACGGTATTGATAATGCAGTCTGTAGGGCAGACCTCAGTACAAAGTCCGCAGAACATGCAAAGCCCGTGATCGATATAGAATTGAGATGATTTCGCTTTAACCGAAGGATGCGAGACAACTGAAATACAATCATCAGGACAAACACGCTCACATTGCTTGCAAGCAATACACAAGTGCTCACCAGTATCAGGATCGACATTCAAGGCTAGTCTATGCCTAGAATTTGGATATAAATCAGGCATTTTTTCCGGGTAGGCATTAGTGATCGGGTCACGGGTAATATGCTTACCAACGGTGAACATACCAAGAAAAATATTGTACAAACCATCTAAAGTCTGAGAAACAGGCTTAGTGGTAGTTTTAATTACTTCGAGTAATGCGTTCATAAAATTATAGGTTTTGTAAGTACTCCAGACTCAATGCAACAATGAAAATTATACCCAATGTAAGTGGGATCAAGTATTTCCAACCAAACTCCATGAGTTGATCTTGTCTCATTCGCGGAAGTGTTGCTCTAATCCAAATAGAGACTAGAAACATAGCGTAAATTTTAGTCATGAAAACAGCACTAGAGAGAACCCATGAAAGATTCAATCCTTCAAAAAATCCATCCATAGTACCGATGATAGGCAAACTAATATCAATACTTGAAAGCGAAGCATAAAGAGCTTGTTCTGCTTCCATACTAATTGGCAGGTGAGAGCCACCTAAGAAAAGAACAGCAGCGACACCAGAAGCGATAAAAAGATTAGTGTACTCCGCTAAAAAGAAAAGAGCAAACTTCATGCCAGTGTACTCGGTGTTATAGCCTGAAACCAATTCAGACTCAGCCTCAGGTAAGTCAAAAGGGATACGGTTAACTTCAGCGGTAGAAGCAATTACAAAAATAATAAAAAGCACAGCGCAAAGTCCAGCAAAAACAACCGAAACCAAGCCAGGTAGCCTATCTGCGACTTGCATGCTTGAAAACAAACCAACAGCTTTTTCAAGATAGCCATTTCCAAAAACGTTCCAGTTGAGGATACCACCAACTTGATTATTAGAGACAGTAGCCAAATTAACCGAACCAGAAATTAAAACAACAGCAACCAAAGCCAGCACCATCGGGATCTCGTAACTGATAGCTTGAGCAGAAGCTCTCATGCCACCAATAAGTGAGTATTTATTGTTAGAGGACCAACCACCCATGACAAGAGACATAGTTCCAAGCGAGACAAAGCCCAAAATAAAAATTAGGCCAATATCCAGGTTAGTAGTTGCAAAAATACCTAGATTATTAGAAGCCACTGACAACAATGGCATAAACACAACCATAGCTGGAGCAAAGAAAAGCGCTGGAGCTAAAGTGAATAAAAGAGAGTCAGCACCTTGAGGTGTGATGTCTTCTTTAAAAAGTAACTTAACGGCATCAGCCATTGTTTGAAAAAATCCATTAGGACCAACTTTATTGGGTCCCATACGCACTGTAAGCAAAGCCAAAAACTTTCTCTCACATAAAACCATAAAAAGTGCGTTCACTGGAATTACAGTTGCAACTGTCACAACTGGAGCCAAGTAAGCAACGATTTCAGAGATCTGTTCAACAGTAGCTTGCTCTAACCCAGTGATACCGGCCAAGTAAAGATTCATAAGCTTAGGTAAAAACCAAGCAAAGGTTACGGCCCCACCAGCCGCTGCACCAAAGACTATTGAAATCCATACTGCTGCAAGAACAATAAACTTAAGCGCCTGAGCAAAAGCGGTACTTTTAAAGACCTCAGCTCTAGGGTGGTATCTGTTTAATAAATCAGTGTCAACTGCTTTTGTTGCCATCACACTACAGGATACACTAATGAGAGTTTTTAAGCAAAGTCTTTGGTCTCACCCATCGCAAACGAGAGTATTCCCTCTACGGCAAGCTCCCCTTCAACAGTGCCATTGAACTCAAATTTACCAAAAGGGAAACGAAATTTTTTCATGTCGACTCGCAAATCTAATCTGTCTCCAGGTACAACTTTGCGGCGAAACTTCACATTGTCCACACCCGTGAAAAAGCCAAGATAACCTTCCCTGTATTCTTGTTGAGTCAAAATCACCACACAAGATAGTTGAGCAGCAGCTTCTAGAAGTAACATGCCTGGCATAATTGGTAAGCCTGGGAAATGCCCTTGAAATTGAGGCTCGTTTAAGGAGATATTTTTGTATCCGATAGCGTAATTACCTGGTATTGCCTCCGTAACACGATCAAGCATTTGAAAAGGATAACGGTGCACCAATAGTGTGTATATTTCCTTGTGGTCTAATGAGATTTTTTCCATGGTTGTCATTTTTTATTTATATTAGCAGCTATAAATCCTCTATGAATGCCTCATATTTGATATTTGCACGAGATTCACTCTCTCCAATAGGAGTGTATTTCTCTAATTCAGCAGCTGTTAGCTTAACTTCTTTAAAAGCAGGATGCTTACTGTACATCAAATTCGCAATTTCAAGCCTGGTATGACTAAGAATAAAAACTTTTCGATATTTTAAGTTTTTTGCAATCTCTATCAGAGCTTGAAAGATTTGTCGGCCAATGCCTCTAGTCTTTTTTTCACCTTCACGAAACTCTTTATAAATTCCCATTTTAGCTATTTCACATGAATTAGGCTCATAGTCTGAGTTATCAATGACAGCACCACAAGCTATCGGCTCTGGGCTTGTCTCAATAAAAGCAAAAATGATTTTTCCACCAAGGCTTCCTTTATCAAGAATCATAGTTTGCGGGTCATCAAAAATTTTTTGGTCAAATTTAGTTAGCGGAAAACCAAACTCTAGTAACCACTCTTTGTTAATTGCAGCAAGGTGCTTGCAAGCAAGCTTTGAATCCAAGTCATTAAAATCAACAATCTTTATTTTGGTATCTAGTTCCGGCACTTTTTAAACAATAATAGGCTCTGAAGATTTCTCAAGCTCGAAATTTTGATGAATTACTTCCAAAGCTTGCTCTGCTTTCTCTGGCTTGATGATGCAGCTGATTTTGATTTCACTAGTAGAGATCATTTGGATATTGATATCGTTATCAGCAAGTGCCTTAAAAAGACGTGAAGCTATGCCTGGTCTGTTAATCATGCCAGCACCAACAATAGATACTTTAGCGATATCTTTGTCAGTAATAATATCGTGACCTTCAACCTGAGACAGGATTTCTTTGCAGATAGCAACAGCGTCATCAACATCTTCTTTAGGAACTGTAAAAGCAATATCATTGATACCTTGGCGCGGCACTGATTGAATAATCATATCCACACTAATATTTTTCTCACTAAGAGCGGCAAAAACCTGACTTACAATACCAGGTCTATCTGGCACAGACATAATACCGACACGCGCTTGCTTGGTATCAAGGGCAACTCCTGTTACAGCTTTGGTAAGTTCCATTTCAATTATCCTTTTAAGACTCACAACTTGAGTGCCAGTATTTTCAGTATCAAAACTACTTCTCACTCGTAAATCAACATCGTATTTTTTTGCTAGCTCCACAGAACGCGGATGCAAAACTTTGGCGCCAAGTGAAGCTAGCTCTATCATTTCTTCATGGCTAATATAATCTAAGCGCTGAGCTTCTTTAACAACACGTGGATCAGTTGTATAAACCCCATCGACATCAGTGTAAATATCACAGCGAATAGCATTAAATGCAGCAGCTAAAGCAACTGCAGAAGTATCCGAGCCGCCTCTACCAAGTGTGGTTACTTCGCCTTCCTCAGTAATACCTTGAAAACCAGCAACAATGACTATCTCACCTAAATCCAAGTGTTGATTAATACGGTCACAACGAATCTCAGCGATGCGCGCTTTATTATGCTGTGATTCGGTCACAAAACCGGCTTGCCAGCCAGTAAGAGAGGTCGCAGCATAGCCTAGTTTTTGTATACACATCGCAGCTAGCGAGATCGTGACAAGCTCGCCTGTTGCAAGTAGCATATCTAGCTCCCTACCTTTAGCATTTGGAGAAATTGATTCTGCTAAAGCAATAAGCTGATTAGTGGTTTTGCCCATAGCAGAAACAACAACAATAACGTTGTGCTCTTGAGCCTCTTTAATAGCGACCCTAGAAATACGCTCAATACACTCAGCATCAGCAACCGAGCTACCTCCAAATTTCAAGACTAAAGTATTGTCTTTTCTCACAGGCAGAACATTTTACTACATTAGACTTGGTTTGACTCAAAAACTAATGGTGACCTTTGAGCGTAGCTTTCTGATGCGACGTTTCTCAAATTTTCTAGTCCTATTTTTGATACGACTAGCATCATCATTAGGAGTGCAGACTCTTTGATCCGAGTCACCGTCTTTCAGAGGGAAGCAGTCTCCATTAGGAGTAATAAACTCTTGTCCGTTACCATTAGTACCACTAATTTTCAAGCTCAACCACTGATCATCACTATTAAAACTAGTTGTACTAATAATCATTCTGTTATCACAGAAAAAACCAGCACGGGTTCCACTCAAGAAATCGGCTTCGGTAAGCTTACTCAATTTCTTTTTGTGATTAATTGTCCGGTAAGAAAACAAAAAACAAAAAGGACTTGCCTCAAAATCTTTGATAATGAGCCGGCGACTTTTTTCTTTACGAGCACTAATTTGCCATGAACCACTCAAACGATCATCAAGCCTTGTCGCTCTCTCCAAATCTGTATCTAATATACTTGGAGCGGCAGGAACCGAATCAAGGCTCACACCTGCCCTTACAAATTTAATATCTTTTTGATTGGCATCATTGAGATCAGAACCATCACAAATAGCTGTCGAACTTGCCATACGGCTTCTATTTTTTTTGCTGACCAAATCTCTATCGATACCAACGGTTTGACTACAGTCAGCAACCTGGTTTGATATTTCAAGCCCAGTACCAGCTCCTAGATCAAAATCTAACCTAGCTATATATGTTTTAAGCATACCCAAACTAATGAGGTTAAAAATCACTACATTCTCATCCATAATCAAGCCTTGATATGAATTATTACCACTCTGAGATTCTTGAGTAAAACTAAACCTTGCTGTTTCTTTTTTGGAGACAGCGATACTGACTTCAATGCTGTCAATTTTATTATTACTGGAATCGTAAATATCCCAAGTGCCTATAAAGGACTGTGAATTTTCAGCAATACTGGCCGCATGTACTGGCAGGCTAAACTGCAACAATATAATCAAAATTAAAGAAATTTCGCGCATGGATACTTGTATTAAGATGAAAAAGAGTATCTAAAAGATCCCTTTTTGGGGATTATTGTAGATATACCAAGGAATCAGGCGTTTTATAACTTGATCTGTATATGGAAGAGGAAGAAGCAACAACTATATCTCCTATAATTTTGAGACTCCTCAAGAGACTTGATGATAGTAATAATTCACTTGGTGATATTCTCCAAGATATTCACGCTGATGAAAAGTTTGATCATAATCTAAGTCTTGCAGCAAAAAAGCAAGCTCCTGGTTTTTTCCAAAACAAAAAAGTAGACGCCGACACTGCATTAAAATTTTTTGGATTGAATTTCCTGAAAACCTTTACTCTTGTCTCACTAATGAAAGAAGTTATTAATGAGAAAAATTTATGGTTTGAATCTTGTTTTATAGCAAAAGCATCACAAATGATCGCTGAAAAACTTGAGTGTGACTCCAAACTTGCTAATGATGTTTTTATCGCTGGTTTATTTTTAAAGTTTGGTGAAGCAGTAAAGGATCTGGAGGCTAACAAAGATAGAAGCCCATACACTGTTTCAGCAGAACTAGTTGCAAGCTTCAAACTCAAAACAAAAGCTCATGAAATACTTGAAGATTTTCAGCGCCAGTCTACTAATACTCATAGCTTAGAAATTACTATTGTTGAGGTCGCACTGAATATGCTTGAATCACAAAAACACGATTCAAAATCTATGAACAGAGTATTTAATAACAACAAAAAACTTCTTAACCGCATGAATAAATTTGGTCTAGTAAATATTGTTTCAAGTAAACTGCTCAGAGAAGCACTAATAGAAACTAAAAAGATTTCCTTTTTTGCTGATGAGCTGGTAAACACATGGCTTTAATTTAAGATTTTAAAGCAAGAAGAATATCATCTGGCTCAGCACGTTTTTTGTAATCAACATCAACAAATGCATATTTGATCAACATGTTTTCATCTATTACAAAAGTAGCTGCCAGTGGAAGCTCCCAGCTATCATCTCCATTAGCTTTCACTAAATCAATACCAAAGCTTTTGTAAACTTCAATAAGATTATCAGGAAGCTTGAATACCAATTTAAATTGTCTTGCAACTTTATTGCCTTGATCAAAAAGCCCTCTAAATTCAAAGCCACTATCGCTCATTAATTTTGCGGTATCATCTGGCTTCTCAGGTGATATTGTGATTAGCTTTGCACCTGCGGCCTCAAAATCTTCAAGTCTTTTTTGCAGTTCTCGAAGTTGGATATTGCAATAAGGACACCAACTACCTCTATAAAAAGAGAGTATGACCATTGAATTGTGAATCTCATCACTAAGTTTAAATTGCTGGCCCTGTGAATCCATCAAGCTAAAATCAGGAGCTTTATCACCTTGTTTTGGCACAGAACTAACTATTCCTGATTTAAACAGAGCTTCAGTGGCACCTTGCATAGTTGACTGGGTTGCTTGGTCTGCTTTTTCTGCAAAATCTTTGGCTTTGGCTTCCAGCTGTGATTTAAGGCTCTGGTCTTGTGTTTTCATTGGTTTAAGGTTTGCTACGCATGATGTTAGCACTAAGCCTATTAGAATTATATAAATCATATTCATAGATTCAGTCTAGAAGGGGGATTGCAGGAAACCTAATAAGTATGCCTAAAATCGTAATAATCCCAACTGACATTAAACCCATCTTGATCGTCATATCTCTTTCAAGGAGTTTTATGTCTTTTTTTACTTCTAGTCGCAATTCCTCAATATCTCTTTTAAGTTCATTTCTCAGATCTTCAATATCTCTTTTAAGTCTGTTTCTCAGATCTTCAATATCTCTTTTAAGCTCTGCTTTGACAACCTGAATCTCTTTGCGGACATTTTCAATTGCAAGCTGAAGCTCATTTTTAACATTAATCAGTCCTGGCTTGGTAGCAAATGTACTGTCCATAATCTCAATAAAAACCTCAGCTTGAGCTTCTGCCTGTGCATCAGGAACTCCTGCAGCCCTCAGCTTTTTAACAAAAGCCAAAGAATCAAACGGAAACGACATATTCATAATTTTACCCCCTTATCAATCAGCAATTTTACCATACTTTTGTAACGGTCATTTTTAAATTTAACGACAATCTAGGTATAGTACTGCTCTCCATAACTTCTTTTGCAATATTTTCAATGGTCTTATGGTTGCACCTATATCAGCATTAATATGATGGTTGTATGGTTTAGTTGCAGTATTTAACTTAGAGCCAAAAAATAAATTTTTAAGCGTATTGTTAATGGTATAAAGCAGGGGCTTATTTGTTAGTAAAATAGTGGCATTGATTTCCAGATTAACACCACTTGCAGCACTAGAAATAGCAAAAAACAAATACTGCAAAGGAATCCTTGCCCATAGTTCATCAGTACTTGCAAAAGCTAGATCTTATGCTGAAGCTCTTTTGAGTACCCAGCGTGAAGGTGACTCAATGCAGGAATTAGGTGGCGGAGGTAAAGGGTATATTGGCCAGACTATGAACAATGCCGGCAGCAAGCATTTAGTCAGGAGACTTCACGTTCCAGTGCTAAGTAGCATTGCTTGCAATGAAAATCTTCATGAAAACCTAGCAATTAAATTCAAAGCCTTTACTTATACGCCCTCCCACTTCAATGAAAAACTAGAAAGATATTTTGCTTAAATACTGGCACTAGATGGTAGTGTTTCTTCGTCTGAATTGTTACCATCATCTTCAGGTAACGCTGCTGCGACCATGCAGCTGATATAGCTTTAGGGGGTGTAATTGAACCTATTGCTTAAAATGAGAAAATAAATACTAATCATTACTTGTATCACAATATGAAAATTTAAAAAGTACTTTTAAGCAGTCAGTAGTTGAAGCAAATTCTTCTCTTACCAGAGCGAGAGGAGATCATTTTTATATAGACAAGCGAATTTAGTCTTTACTTTTTTTTCCATGTTCTTGAACTATAGCAGAGTTAACTCGAGGAGGCATAGATGGATTAGGAGAGTTTACAGTTAAGAACACTGCTACTGCAGGTGGTACATAATTCCTTACTGTTGTGCCAATCCCCTCGAGTTCTTCTTGCATTATTTTTGCTCTCTCTTCATCAGAAGTACCGTCAGGAATTGGCTCTATCTTTGGTAAAATATCATCACGCAATTTTTTCAAGCGGTCAGTAGCATTTTTCGTACCTTTGATAACTCCAGAAGCACGATCAACGATTGATTTTGAATTTATAGACATTATAAATTATCTCCTGATTGATATATTATCATTATAAAGCAAGAGGTGCAATTATATTGATATGCTATTTCATCCGCCAGGGCATCCGCAAAGTCTTAAATTAGTAGTTTTGTAAGAGTTGGCCACTTTTTTAGCTAAGTTACGTCTTCAAAGTTATGAAGACTTTAGAAGACATAACTTTAGTTCAATATTTTTCAGAAATTGAAGATACAAGAGACCCTAGAGGTAGAAGACACAATCTTTACGTTGTGATTATCATGGCAGTTTGCGCAGTACTTTGTGGAGCAAATAGTTTTGAAGGAATCGCAGATTTTGCAGAATGCAAACTTGAATGGTTCAAAAAGTTTTTTGATTTACCTCATGGAAGCCCATCGCCTGATACTTTCACAAGAATATTTGCATTAATCAAACCAGAAGTTTTTGAGAGCTGCTTTTTGAAGTGGATTGCTGCTGTCAAGGAGGATTGGTCAGGAGAAACAATTGCCATTGATGGCAAAACTTCACGAAGATCATACGATAAAAAAAATGGTTTAGGAGGTCTTCACTTAGTTAATGTTTATGCAGTAAAAAGTGGCTTGGTATTACTGCATAAAGCAGTTGGTGAAAAAACAAATGAAATTAAAGCAATACCAGAAATTTTAGAATCACTAATTTTGAAAGATACAGTTGTAACTATTGATGCCATGGGTTGTCAAAAAGACATTGCTAAACAAATTTGTGCAACAGAAGCTAATTATGTTTTAGCGCTAAAAGCTAATCAAGGATTGTTTCACAAGAATGTTGTTAGCTATTTAGAGCAAATCGTTACCCAGAAAATAGATCAAAAATATGACTATTACGAAACATTAGATCCATCAAGTCATGGTCGAGAAGAACTTAGAAAATGCTACACAGTTGAAATTACAAAAAATGATATTGAAAACAAAATTTTTGATAATGCATCAGCGTGGAAAAAATTAAAATCAGTAGCTATGGTTGAAGCGTTAAGGACTAGTAAGAATACTGGTGAAACTAGTATGGAGAGAAGGTTTTACATCAGTAGTTTAGAATGTAACGCACAAGAAATTTTAATAAGGATAAGAGAGCATTGGGGAGTAGAAAACAGCTTGCATTATGTATTAGATGTTACATACCAAGAAGATGCATCAAGAGTAAGGAAAAGAAATGCGACCCAAAACTTTTCTTTGATTAGAAAAACTTCCTTGAATTTGATCAAATCTTTTCCTTACAAATAGAAAAAAATCTCTAGTATTGCTGGGGTTAGGCGTATCGCTGGGTGGAGTAATGAGTTTATGGAAGAATTGCTATTTACTAATTAATCTCGTCTTTGCGGATGCCCTGTCCACAACACGACGAATTATTGATAAACGTGAGTCAGCTGCAGATAGCGTTTTTGACCCATTTGGACAAAAAGAGATTAAACGAAAGACTGCATTACATGAGAGAGAGATTACAGATGGTAAATATGCACCTACCCCTCATCCTGATGATGATGTAGACAATTCAGTAGTTTCTTCTAAAGCAGCAGAAGCTAATGTAGCTAAACCAAATCCTTATCTCACACCGCAAGATTTTTTAAGGGCTATAGCACCAAATGGAACTAAAATTAATGGACACGAGTCAACTGTTAAACTTATGAACCCTGGGCCAAACCATCCATACCCTGTAATTTTTATTAATGAAAGTAATTTTGGTTATCAAGTAAATTCTGGCAATTTAGAGATTGAATATGACGGCATAGTTTTAAAGGGTGGACAATTTAAAAATTAAAATAGCTGCCTCGTGATTTTCCAAGTGATGGGTCATATTTCCCGTCATCTGGATTGTTATGATGCTCGTACTAAGCTTATGTAAAGATTTTTCTCCTTGGTACGCGAGCACAATTTCATACCCCATATACACCCACGACAACTATATATAAAAACCCCAATCAAGCTCTGAGAAATCAATATCTGCCTATAAACAAGTAATCAAGGGGCTCTCATTGGCCACCAGAAGGCCCGTAGAGCATTTTAATAAACATGCAGCTGGGGGGGTAAGCTTGGAGGAAAAGTCCTCAAATGGTCTTAGAACGGCCACTAACCCCCCAGTGTACAGAATCGACATTTTAAACCTACTTAAAACTAGAGGCCTGTACCTCACACTCTAAATTTAGCGCCACTTAGTTTTGTAAATGAACCCATTATTTTGGATTCTACAAGAATCACAGCTTTAGGTTTTCAAATCTTTGGCTTTAAAAATACTATAAGCAACAAGCAGTATTAATAAACCAAAAAAACCTGCAAATAAAGCTAATTCCCAATGCTTAGTTACTATTTGATCTTCAACAATATACTTATATCCAATACTTGCAATTGGAGTCATAAAGCCAAGTACAAGAGCTAACAGAAAGCCAGCTAAAAACTGGTGCCTACCTTGCATGACTTAAGCTTTTTCAGAAAAGACATCATAAGCCAAAACGCCAACTACAATAATTCCAGTAGCAAAAAGAAATAAAACAGCTTGTAGCCCTTCATTCATGATTAATATTGTACCCTGAATTGCAGTGAATATGGAGTATTCCTTACTTCAATTCTTTGTGACTATTGCTAGTGGTTAAACTCAATAAACCCAGCTAAATGCTATTGGGGCCGTGTCTTCCGTTTTCACGTTCACAAAATATAACGCAGTTTTTCAACGTAGGGCTAAAACCTATGAATCGAGACCTTATCGTTTGAACATGAAAACGGAAGACACGGCCCCAGAGTAAATGGTGCTTAGGAGCAGAATTGAACTGCCGACCCCTTCATTACCAATGAAGTGCTCTACCACTGAGCTACCCAAGCATTTTTGTTTTCCCCACCGCACTTGAAGTGACTC